>CALMMY010000021.1 GCA_937868695.1 uncultured Comamonadaceae bacterium | reverse complement strand
CATCGCCTTCGCGGCACGCGGCTTCGGGGGGCGGGCGCTGGGTTTCGTAGGCGGCCAGTGCCAGCTCTTCCAGCGTCACGGCTTCGCGGCCACCCAGCGGGGTTGTGCGCTCGGTGGGCTGGCCGCCCCAGGCAGCAATCTGTTCCACGCCCAGCGCCACGGCTTCTTCCAGCGCGGCCTTCACCACCGGGCGCAGGCTGCCGCCGTAGTCTTCCAGCTCCTGCGGCTGGCAGCCGATCAGCAGCACCTGGGCCGGGTACTTTTCGGTCAGCTGGGCCAGCGACAGCACCTCCTGAAACCCGGTCTGGTGCAGGCTCATTTTTTTGGCCCCCATGAAGCGGGGCACATCGTCGTCGCGGATCAGCCTGAGCGTGCCGGGGGCCAGGCCGTAGTCGATGGCATCGAAGATCAGCAGCGCATCCGCCGCCTGCACATGCTGAATCAGGTACAGCCCCTGCGTGCCGCCGTCAATCAGGCTGACGTGCTCGGCAAACTCGTAGCGGCGCTGCAAGGCCTCGATGCAGCGCACGCCAAACCCCTCATCGGCCCACAGCAGGTTGCCAATGCCCAGGGCCACGATGGTCTGTGGCTGGGGCGGGGTGTCACCAGGGTGGTGACAGGCGGTTTCAGGCGGAATGGTGCGCATGGCGGGCAGTCCCGTAAAAAATTCAACGGTCGGGGGAAGAAGATGAAGAAAGGTGGGCAGCGCAACGCATGCGTTTCCACGCATGGAAGCTCTCCCACGCGGCCTGCTGCGCCAGCCAGAAGGCCGCGTCGATGCCGAACTGGCGTGCGCAGCGGATGGCGGTGTCGGGCGACATGGCACGCTGGCCATGCACCAGCTCATGCAGGCGGCGGCGCGACAGGCCCAGCAACCGGGCCGCCTCGCTCTGGTTCAAACCCAGGGGAACCAGGCAGGTTCTGTCCAGCAACCGCCCAGGGTGCATGGGCGTGCGCAGGGGCACGCCTTTGGGCGGTGCGGGCCAGGTGACGGCTGCCTTGTTGTTCATCACAGTGCTGCTGGCTGTGGCTCAGTCAGTCTTTGAAGGTGCGGCGGCCAGAAATCATGGTGGACACGATGCTCTGGCGGCCCATGATGTCTTCGCGGATGGCGGCGTACACATGCAGGGTGACAAAAATGATCATGGCCCACATACCCATGCGGTGCCAGGTATGCACATCCTGGCTCTGCCCGAACAGCGGAATCACCCAGCCAAACAGTTGCTCCTGCCACGAGCCCATCTGCGCACCTTCGCCATACAGCGCAAACCCCGTCACGATCATGAACACCGACAGCGCCATGAAGCCGAAGAACATGGCCAGCCGAGCCAGCGGGTTGTGGCCCACGTAGCGCCCCGGCTGCGGAATGAGAAAGGTGTACCACTTCAGCATGGTCAGCACTTCTTTCCAATAGGCCTTCTGGAAGATGGGCACCCAAAAAATCTCCCGCGCATGGTGGTTGCCCACCAGAGCCCAGTAGGCCCGGCCCAGCAGCCCCACGGCCAGCAGGTAGCCCGCCGTGAAGTGGGCAAACCGGATGTAGCCCATCAGAAAGTGGTCGCTGGCCTCACCCGGCATGGTGGGCAGCGGTGCGCCGATGAAATAGCCGGTGATGGCCAGCACGGTGATGGATGCCGCGTTGATCCAGTGCCAGACGCGCACCGGCGCTTCGTACACATAGACCGACTTGGTGTTCTGGCCGTGCGAAACGGCGCTCTCGTCGATGCCTGTGACATCGGCGAGCTGTTCGTGTGTGGTGATGGACATGGTGGCCTCCTGT
>CALMMY010000020.1 GCA_937868695.1 uncultured Comamonadaceae bacterium | reverse complement strand
CGCTGATGCTGGCCTGGTGGTTCCAGAAGCGCGAGGGCCAGTTGCGGCCGCTGGACTTCATCGCCGCCGGGCTGCTGCTGCTGGTGCCGGTGGGGCTGATCATGAAGCAGCCCGACCTGGGCACCTCGCTGCTGGTGCTGGCGGCGGGCCTGTCGGTGATCTTTTTTGCCGGCCTGAGCTGGAAGCTGATCGTGCCGCCGGTGCTGCTGGGCCTGGTCGGGCTGGTGCTGATCGTGGTGTTCGAGCCGCGGCTGTGCGCCGATGGCGTGCGCTGGCCGGTGCTGCACGACTACCAGCAGCAGCGCATCTGCACCCTGCTGGACCCGAGCCGCGACCCGCTGGGCAAGGGCTTTCACATCATCCAGGGCATGATCGCCATCGGCTCCGGCGGTGTGTGGGGCAAGGGCTTCATGCAGGGCACGCAGACCCACCTGGAGTTCATTCCCGAGCGCACCACCGACTTCATTTTTGCCGGCTTTGGCGAAGAGTTCGGTTTTGTCGGCGTGCTGGGGTTGCTGGCCTGTTTCATTTTTCTGGTGGGCCGGGGTCTGATGATTGCGTCGGAGGCCCCCACGCTGTTCTCGCGCTTGCTGGCCGGATCGGTGTCGCTCATCTTTTTTGTGTATGCCTTTGTGAACATGGGCATGGTCAGCGGCATTTTGCCCGTGGTGGGTGTGCCTTTGCCCTTCATCAGTTATGGCGGCACGGCCATGGTCACGCTGGGCATGGGCATCGGCATCCTGATGTCGGTTGCCAAGACCAAGCGGCTCATCCAGTCCTGAACCGCAAAAAAACTCAACCCATCATGAATTCTTCCCCGCTTGCTGCCGCTGTACCAGCCGTTTCGGCACATCCGCCAGTGGCCTTTGTGGGCATAGGCAACATGGGCTTGCCTATGGCTGCCCGGTTGCTGGCACAGGGCTGGCCCGTGCATGTCTGTGACCTGGATGACCAGCGTTGTGCCGAGGTGGCTGCGCTGGGGGCCAGGGTTCACGCCACACCCGCCCAGGCGGCAGCCGCTCTGGGCGAAGGGGGCTTGATGGTGGTGGTCGTGGTGGATGCCGACCAGTGCCGTCAGGTGATGTGGGGCCGCAGCGGTGCGGACAGTCTGCCGGGCAATGCCGACCCGGTGGGTGCTGCGTCGGCCCTGAAGCCGGGGCAGACCGTGATGTGGTGCCCCACCATCGCCCCGTCCGACACCGAAAGCCTCGCTGCCCGCCTGGCGCAGCAGGGCGTTCACAGCATCGACGCTCCCATGTCGGGCGGCCCGGTTCGGGCGCGCGACGGCACCATGAGCCTGATGGTGGCTGGCCCGGCCCCGGTGGTAGAGCGGCATGCCGATGTGCTGGCGGCGCTCTCCGGCCAGGTGTTCCGCCTGGGTGAACGGGTGGGCGATGGGGCCCGCACCAAGCTGGTCAACAACCTGCTGGCGGGCATCAATCTGGTGGGAGCTGCCGAAGCGCTGGCGCTGGCCGACAGCCTGGGGCTGGACGGCGGACGCACGCTGGATGTGATCGAACGCTCCAGCGGCCAGAGCTGGATCGGCTCGGACCGCATGCGCCGCGCCCTGGCCGGTGACCTGGCCCCGCGTGCCCACATGACCCTGCTGGCCAAAGACACCCGCCTGGCTACCCAGGCCGCTGCCGATGCTGGGTTCGAAGGGCCGCTGGGTGCCCGCACGGCGGCGGTATTCCGTGCGGCCTGTGAACATGGCCTGTCCGAACTGGATGATGCAGCCATGCTTGCTTTTTTACAGCAGTTCGCGCAATCCAGATAAGTGCGGATGGCATCTCTGAGGCAGAAAACCCTTGCTCCCGTTGGCGGTGGGCTGTCTTTCTACAATGAGCACCATGATTTCACGCGAACCCACCCTTGAACGCCTGGCCGTTGCACACGGTCTGCTGCTGGCCCCCCACGGCCTGAACGAAACCCACCTGAAAAAAGCACTGGGCGAGATCCTCTCGCACGGTGCCGACGATGCCGACCTGTACTTCCAGTACACCCGCAGCGAGGGTTGGAGCCTGGAGGAGGGCATCGTCAAGAGCGGCAGCTTCAGCATCGACCAAGGCGTGGGTGTGCGCGCCGTCAGTGGCGAGAAAACCGCTTTTGCCTATTCCGACGACTTGAGCTGGTCGGCCCTGCAAGACGCTGCACACACGGTGCGCACCATCGGAGCCCACGGCCAGCAGGCCAAGGTGAAGGTGGGGGCCAAAAAAGTGGCCAGGTCGCGCAGCCTGTACGCGGGCCTCGACCCCATACCCACGCTGGACAGCACCGCCAAGGTGGCCTTGCTTGAAAAGGTGGAAAAGCTGGCCAAGGCCCGCGATCCCCGTGTGGTGCAGGTGATGGCCGGGCTGGCTGCCGAATACGACGTGGTGCTGGTGATGCGTGCCGACGGCACCCTGGCCGCCGATGTGCGCCCGCTGGTGCGCCTGTCGGTCACCGTCATTGCCAAGCAGGGCGAGCGGCGCGAGGTCGGCTCATCCGGTGGCGGTGGCCGCTTTGGCTTTGCCTATTTTGACGATGCCATCGTCCACACCT
>CALMMY010000019.1 GCA_937868695.1 uncultured Comamonadaceae bacterium | reverse complement strand
CGCTTCCGCGAAGCCGCGTCGGTCATCGCCAACCCTGAAACGGGGGTCATTTCGGTGCGGGCCTCGTTCCGCCAGCACCTGCGCATCCGCGAGT
Organism: uncultured Comamonadaceae bacterium; assembly: GCA_937868695.1. Classification (GTDB taxonomy): domain Bacteria; phylum Pseudomonadota; class Gammaproteobacteria; order Burkholderiales; family Burkholderiaceae_C; genus UBA2334. The sequence continues at coordinate 6,581 of CALMMY010000019.1, read as the reverse complement.
TCATGGACAGGGTGATGCTCAGTGCAGGGCGGCAGGTGATGATCGAGGCCACCATCGTCGAGGTCAACCTGTCTGACCAGTACCAGCAGGGCATCAACTGGACGGTGTTCCGCCGTGGGCTGCCCATGTTCCAGCTCGGGCCAGCGGGTGGCGACATGCCGTCGGGTGTGCCGATGAGTGGTGTCATTCCCAGCATGGCATCGTTCACGCCCACCTTTGCCAGTGCGGGCGGGCTCACGCAAATCAGCGCCGCTTTGCGTCTGCTCGAATCGTTTGGCAACGCCAAGGTGCTGTCCAGCCCCAAAATCAGTGCGCTCAACAACCAGGCGGCCCTGCTGAAGGTGACGGAAGACATTGTGTATTTCACATTGAAAGCGGAAGTCGCATCAAATGATTCTGGTTCTACCCGCATCTCATCCGTTACATCCACACCCAATACGGTGTCGGTCGGGTTCGTGATGAGTGTGATGCCCCAGGTGGGCGAGGGGGATCAGGTCACGCTCATCTTGCGGCCTACCTTGTCGCGCGTGGTGAGCTACGTGAACGATCCGGCGGTCTCCATCAACCTGGCCATGGCCCGCGCCAACGGTGTCGATGTGCCCGAGGTGATCAGCAAGGTGCCGCAGATTCAGACCCGCGAGCTGGAGTCGGTCATCAAAGTGCGCTCGGGCGACACCGCCGTGCTTGGTGGCCTGATGCGTGAAAATTTCACCAGCAACACCGACCAGACTCCGGGACTGGGCAATGTGCCTGGCCTGGGCGAGTTGTTCAAATACAAAAACCGCGACAACGCCAAGAGCGAGCTGGTGATTTTTTTGCGCCCCACGGTGGTGACCGATGCCAGCCTGGGTGGGGATCACCAGGCGTTTGAGCCCCATCTGAGCGAAGCTCTGCGTGCCATGCCCGACCAGGCACCTTACCCGCCGGGTTCACTGCAAGCCCCCCGGAGGCAGCCTTGAGTGTGATGCTCGATGCCATGCGGCGCATGCAGGCACAGCCTGCCACGCCACCCGCGTTGTCATCGGATGCGGGCAATGGTGCGGCGGTGCCCGACGGAACGGGTGCAGCCGGGGTGGACTCCGCTGCCAAGGCCCGCGAGGCAGCCCAAAGCCTGCTGACGGCCCGACCCGAGCCAGCTTCCCGCACAGGCCGCCAGCGCAAATGGCTGCTGGCAGCGGGTGCCGCTGCCTTGCTGCTGCCCATGGGCGGTTGGCTGGGCTGGATGGTGTGGGAGGCCTCCCAGCCCTCCACACTCGTCGCATTGCCAGCGCCCTTTCCAGTGCCTGAGCCGACACCTGCACCTGCACCTGAAAATACTGCACAAAATCAATCTGTTGTGCAGTCTGGGCAAACGCAGGCAGCGATTGCGCCAGATGTACCTAAAGCGGAAGCTGTGCCTGCACCAACCGCTGGAAAAACGGTGACCACCCCCACGGCGGCCTTGTCGGCCAGCCGTCCCCCGCCTTCTTCGCCCGAAAAACCTGTCAAAACCAAACCGGTGCTGGCTGTGGCTGATACCGCACCTGGCGCAACGGCTGCCGGGCCCCCGCCCCTTGCCAAGCCAGCTCCCGCACCGGCTGTCGGTAACCGCAAGGCCCCGGCATTGGCTTCTGCGACCGCTGCACCGGCTTCCACTCCACCTTTGGTGGTGCGTTCCGAAGCCAACCGCCAGCTGCAAGATGCCTGGACGGCCTTGGGCCAGGGCGATGCCGCGCGTGCCTTGGGCCTGTACCGCCAGGTGCTGGCCGAGCGGCCCGACGATCCCGATGCCTCTCTGGGCGTGGCCGTGGCGCTGCACCAGCAAAAAAACCTGACTGAGGCTTGGGCTGCATACCAGCGCAGCCTGAAGCTGTGGCCCGACAACGCCACCGCCCGCACCGGCCTGCTGGCCATTCTGTCCGAGTCGGATGCCCTCACCGCCGAGAGCCGACTGACCGAATGGGTGCAGTCGCGCCCGCGCGATGCCGCAGCACAGGCCGCACTGGGCAATCTGCTGGGGCGGCAAGCCCGCTGGGCCGATGCCTTGCCCTGGCTGGCCCGTGCCCAGTCTCTGGAGCCTGCCCAGGCCACGTATGCCTACAACCTGGCCGTGGCGCTCGATCAGTCGCACCGCTATGCCGAGGCTGCGCGCCACTACCAGATGGCGCTGCAACTGGGGGGCGCAGGTGTGCCTGTGCCGCAGGTGAAAAACCGCTTGCAAGAACTCGGCGAACTGGGTGAACCATGAGCACATCCGGCACTGCATCCGCTTCCGCATCGGCCATTCCCACGGTGGCACGTGTACCGCTGCGCCTGGGCGAGCGCCTGCTCCAGATGGGGCTGGTGTCGGCTGACCAGATTCAGATTGCCCTGCTGGAGCAAACCCGAACCGGCAAGCAGCTGGGTGATGCCCTCATTGCAATGGGCTTTGTCACCGAAGAGGCCATGCGCGAGGCGCTGGGGGTCACGCTGGGTCAGCAGACCATTCAGTTGCAATCGGTGCTGGCCGATCCCGAAGCCCTCAAGCGCCTGCCCAAAGCAATGGCCAGCCGCTTTCAGGCGTTTCCGGTGTCGTACACCGCCGACATCAAAGAGCTGGTGTTGGCCAGCCCCAAGCCCAACGACATCATTGCCGCTGACCAGATCCGTGCCCAGGCCGGTCTGGGGGTGCGCATAGCGTGGCGGCTGGCCAGTTCAGCCGATGTGCTCGCCGCCATCGACCAGTTTTATGGCTACGAGCTGTCGATTGACGGCACCATCCACGAGATTGAAACCGGCCAGATCGATCTGATGGCTGTCACGCAAGGGCGGGGCGGCTACAGCCACCCCGTGGTGCGCCTGGTGGATGCCTTGCTGTCGGATGCGGTTCACAAGCTGGCTTCCGACATTCACTTTGAACCGGAAGGGCAGTTTTTGCGCATCCGCTACCGCATCGACGGCGTGCTGCGCCAGGTGCGGGTGCTGCATGGGCGCTACTGGTCGGCCATGCTGGTGCGGCTGAAACTGGTGGCGGGCATGAACATTGCCGAAAGCCGGGCTCCGCAGGATGGCCGGGTGTCGCTGTCCATCGGCGGGCGCACGGTGGATTTCCGGGCAGCGGTGCAGCCCACCATCCACGGCGAGAACTTTGTGCTGCGGGTGCTCGATGCCAAGCGCGGTATCGTGGACTACGACAAGTTGGGCCTGACCGAGCGCCAGTACGAGATGCTCAATCTCATGCTGGCCCGTCCCGAGGGCATTCTGCTGGTGACCGGGCCGACCGGATCGGGCAAAACCACCACGCTGTATTCGGTGCTCAACCACCTGAACGAGGAAAGCGTCAACATCATGACGCTGGAAGATCCGGTGGAGTACCCCATCACCCGCATCCGCCAGACTTCGATTGCCGACGGCAGCAAAATCGATTTCTCGGAGGGCATTCGCTCCATGATGCGGCAAGACCCCGACATCATTCTGGTGGGCGAGGTGCGTGACAAGGACACCGCAGAGATGGCTTTCCGTGCCGCCATGACGGGGCACCAGGTGTTCTCCACCCTGCACACCAATTCGGCCATCCGCAGTATTCCGCGTCTCAAAGATCTGGGTGTGGCCCCCGATGTGATTGCGGGCAACATCATCGGCATCATTGCCCAACGTCTGCTGCGCCGCCTGTGTGTGCATTGCCGCGAACAGGTACAGGTGCAGGCGGGCAGCGCCGAGGCCCGCATTCTGGGAGCCGAGCATGTGGGCCGCACCATCTACCAGCACCACAGCGGTGGCTGTGATGCGTGCGACTACCAGGGCTACAAGGGGCGGCTGGCCATCATGGAGCTGCTGCGTTTCGATGCCGAGCTGGATGAGCTGATTACCCGCAACGCCACCTTGGGCGAGCTGAATGCGCATGCACTTGCCAAAGGATTCGTCCCGATTGCCGAAGACGGCCTGCGCCGCGTGCTGGAAGGGATTACCAGCATCGAGGAAGTGGGCCGTGTGGTCGATCTGACCGTGCGCCTCTCACGCTGAAAAGACCATCCCCATGCCCCGCTACCGTTACCGCGCCATCAATGCCCTGGGTGAAGTGGTCAAGGGCGAATTGACCGCCCTGCACATGCCCGACATGCAGGCCCAGCTCAAGGCGGCGGGGCTGTCGCTCATCAGCTCTAAAGAAGTCAAAAGCCGCGTCATCAAGCTCTCGGGATTACCGCAGCGGGAGATGATCAACCTGCTGTTCCACATGCAGATGCTGCTGCGTGCAGGGGTGCCCATTGTTTCAGCCTTGCAGGATCTGCGCGACGGAGCCGACAGTGTGGAACTGCGCCAGGTGGCCGCCAGCCTGATGGATCGCATCCAGAACGGCAGCACGCTGGCCGATGCGATGGCAGCCGACCCTGGCATTTTTGCCGAGGTGGTGGTGCATCTGATCCGTTCGGGCGAACTTACTGGCCAGCTGCCCGAGGTGCTTGAGGAGCTGGTGCGCTCGCTCAAATGGCAGGCCGAACTGGCGGCGCAGACCAAAAAGCTGCTGATGTACCCGGCCTTTGTCACCATCACCATTTCGGGGGTGGTGGTGTTTCTGATGGTGTATCTGGTGCCGCAACTGGTCAGCTTCATCGTCAACATGGGACAGCAAATTCCCATTCACACCCGTGCGCTCATCTGGTTGTCCAGTGCGTTTGTGAATTACTGGTGGCTCATCTTGCCCGCTCCGGTGGTGCTGGGTTTCGGCATCTCGCTCGCAGCCAGGGTGAGCGAAAAAGTGCGGTTTCGGTTGCACCAGGCGTTGCTGGACATTCCCGGTGTGGGGCCGGTGATCAAAAAAATCATCCTCGCCCGGCTGGCCGACAGTTTCGGGCTGATGTACCGCACCGGCATTCCCGTGATCGAAGCCCTGGGCTATTGCGAAAAAATCAGCGGCAGCCTGCCTGTGCAGCGTGCCGTGGCCCGTGCGCGTGAGCGCATTGCCACCGGCACGCCCATCAGCGATGCGTTTGCTGTTGAAAATCTGTTCCCCTCGCTGGTGGTGCGCATGCTGAAAGTGGGGGAGGCCACGGGGGCGCTGGACGATGCGCTGGCCAACGTCAGCTACTTCTTCAACCGCGACATCGAAGAGTCAATTGGCCGGGTGCAAGCACTCATTGAGCCTGTGCTCACTGTTACGCTGGGGCTGATTCTGGGCTGGATCATGCTGGCCGTGATGGGGCCGATTTACGACACCATCTCCAAAATCAAGGCATGAAGCTGCGTTGGCCATTGTCCCTGTCGGCCCCGGCCACACCGGCGGCTGGCGTGCTGTTGGTGCAGCCCTTGCAGGCGTTGTGGCTGGATGCCACCGGGCAAACCCAGCCCGTGCCACCACCGGCTGATCAACCGGTGCGCGTGGTGGCCGACCTGATTGAAGAAACCCATGTGGCGATTGACGTGCCCCCTCTCATGGGCAGCGACCGCAGTGGCTTCATCCAGGTGCAGCTCCAGAACCTGTTGCCCGAGGTGCCCCTGCAAGCCATGTGGCAGACCCAGGCCAGCCACCCTTGGCTGCCCAAGGCTTTTCAGATCAATGCAGTCGGGGTGGCTTCGCAGGCATTGCAAACCGCACTGGATGACGCGGTGGCCCAGCAGCGCCCGGTGCAAGGTGTGTGGCCGCTGAGCTACCTCATGGCGCAGTGGGCGGGCAAGCAGGCGGCCCTGAAATCGGCGGCCTGGCTGCTGCTGTGCTTGGCGCTGCCGCACGGCCTGCGCATGGTGCTGCTGAAGCAAGGTGTGCCGGTGTTTTCTCGCTTGTTGCTCGACTTGGACCCGCAGCAACAAGCCCTTGAAATCAGCCTGACCCTGAAGTACCTGACCGACAACCGCGTGCTTGATCGCACCGTGCAGCCCGGCGTGGTGCTGATGCAGCCCGATACCGTGCTGGCACCGGCATTGAAGGCATACGGTGTGGTGGTTTTGCCTTTTGTGGCCAGCACATCGGCGCACGGCATGTTGGCAGATGTGCTGGCACTGGCCAATGGCAGCACGCCCGGACAGTTGGCCCCCGCCCCGCTGCGCCGGTATTTTTTGTTGCGCCAAGCCACCCAGAGTTTGAAACTGGGCGGCGCTACGCTGGCTGTGGGCGGTGCCTGGTTGGTGTTTGGCCAGGCTCAGTCTGTCTTCACCCAGATGGAGCAAACCAGCCTGTGGCAACAGCAAGCCAGCCAGATGACGCAAGCGGCCCAAACCATCCAGCAAAGCATTGCAGCCAGCGGTGTGAACACCAGCCTCATGCGCCTGGCCATTGAGGTGAAGCAGCGTGAATTGCAGGCAGGCATCGATTTGCCCGCTGCCCTGCTGCAACTGGCCCAGTTGATGCAGGCCCAGCCACAGGCTGAACTGGTGCGCACTGAGTTGGCGCTGGTGTCCAGCGTGTGTGGTGGCGCACTGCCTGTGGCCGTGGGGGGCGCAGTGCCTGCACAGCCTGTAGCCGCACCGCCGCCAGCAGGCCCAGCCGGGGGAGGAGGGGGCGACCAAATGGAATGGCAGTTTGAAATTCGCCCTGCACCTGGCCTGTCGCCCCGATCTCGTCAGCAACTGCTCGATGACCTGGGCAAGGCTGTGCGCAGCTGGCCCGATTGGCGCTTGCACACCGACCC
>CALMMY010000018.1 GCA_937868695.1 uncultured Comamonadaceae bacterium | reverse complement strand
TGGCGCTGAGCCTGTGTGTGGGCCTGCTGATCGACGATGCCATCGTGGTGCGCGAGAACATCGTGCGCCACCTGCAAATGGGCAAGACACCTTTTAACGCTGCGATGGACGGCACGGGTGAAATTGGCCTGGCCGTGCTGGCCACCACCCTGTCCATCGTGGCGGTGTTTCTGCCCATCGGGTTCATGGAAGGCATCATCGGCAAGTTTTTCCATGAGTTCGGCATCACAGTGGCGGCAGCCATCCTGATTTCGATGTTCGTCAGCTTCACGCTGGACCCCATGCTGTCATCGGTGTGGCACGACCCGTCGGTGCATGCCCACGGACAGGCGGGCAGCGGCCCGGTGCAGCGCAAAGGCTGGTACGACCAGACGATTGGCCGGGTCACAGGCTGGATTGACCAGCGGCAGGATGAGCTGGCCGACACCTACCAGCGGGTGCTGGGCTGGTCACTGCAACACAAGTTGGCCACGCTGGGCTTGGCGTTGGGTGTGTTTGTGGGCAGTGTGCTGATGGTGCCGCTGCTGGGAACCGAATTTGTGCCCAAGGCCGATTTCTCCGAAACCTCGCTCACTTTCCACACCCCCGCCGGTTCATCGCTGGAAACCACAGAGGCCAAGGCCCGGCAGGTGGAGGCCATCGTGCGCGGGTTTCCCGAGGTGCGCTACACACTGGCCACCATCAACACCGGCAACGCACAGGGAAAAATCTACGCCAACATCTACATCCGGCTGGTGGACCGCAAAGCGCGTCAGCTCAATGCCGACCAGTTGTCGGCCAAGCTGCGTGAACGGCTGCGCACAGTGGGCGGCATCAACCTGACCCATGTGGGCCTGCTGGATGCGGTGGGTGGCAACAAGCAGGTGGAGTTTTCACTGCAAGGCCCCGACCTGAACGAACTGGAGCGCCTGACCCGCCAGGTGATGGATGAAATTCGCCCCATCACCGGGCTGGTGGATCTGGATTCTTCGGTCAAGCCCAACAAACCCACCGTGGAGCTGAAGCTGAAAACCGATGCCGCTTCTGACTTGGGCGTGGGCGTGTCCAACCTCGCCAGCGCACTGCGCACGCTGGTGGCGGGACAGACTGTGGGTAACTGGCGTGCCGCCGATGACCAAACTTACGATGTGGTCGTGCGCCTGGGCGCGGCAGACCGCCAGACACCACAGGATTTGGCCGCCCTGCCGCTGGTGGTGGGCACGCAGGCCGATGGCAGCGCCCGCGTGGTGCGAGTGAGCCAGGTGGCCGATGTGGTCGAGTCCACAGGGGCCAACCAGATCAACCGACGCAGCCTGACCCGCGAAGTGGCCATCAATGCCAACGTGTACGCCCGCACGGCGGGTGAAGTGTCGGCAGACATCCGCAAGGTGCTGGATGCCACGGTGTTTCCTCCCGGCTACCGCTACCAGTTCGGCGGCTCCACCAAAAACATGCAGGAATCGTTCGGCTATGCGGTGTCGGCTCTGGCCATGGGCGTGATCTTCATCTACATGATTCTGGCCAGCCAGTTCAAAAGCTTTTTGCAGCCGCTGGCGCTGATGACTTCGTTGCCGCTCACCCTGATCGGGGTGGTGCTGGCGCTGATGATGTTCCAGTCGAGCATGAGCATGTTCTCGGTCATCGGCATCATCATGCTGATGGGTCTGGTGACCAAAAACGCCATTTTGCTGGTGGACTTTGCCATCCGCGCCCGCGAAGGCACGCCCGATCACCCGCCAATGGAGCGTACTGAAGCCCTGCTGATGGCGGCCAAGGTGCGGCTGCGCCCCATCCTCATGACCACGCTGGCCATGGTGTTCGGCATGGTGCCGCTGGCCTTTGCGCTGTCTGAAGGCTCGGAACAGCGCGCACCGATGGGCCAGGCCGTGATCGGAGGGGTGATCACCTCCTCCATATTGACCCTGGTGGTGGTTCCAGTGGTTTATTGCTACATGGATGACCTGGGCCAGTGGCTCAAACGTCGCTTCACCCACAGTACCGCCACGAATACACGATATTGACCGCAAGGTCAGCCCGGTAAAATCAATTCGGCCCCACCAACATACCCACCGGAGTATAAAATGAGCACATCCAACACCGCACAACCCACCCATGCCCTCAATGTTGACAAGGCACGCTTCAACATGATTGAGCAACAAGTCCGTCCCTGGGATGTGGCTGACTCCACCGTGCTCGGCTTGCTGAACGATGTGCCGCGCGAAGCCTTCACCCCTGAAGCCTACCAATCCCTGGCCTTCGCTGACCTGGATGTGCCCCTTTCCACTCCGCCAGTGGAAGGCGAATCCATGCTGCCCCCCAAGGTACAGGCTCGTGTCGCACAGGATGTGGCCGTCAAGCCCACCGACACCGTGCTGCACATTGGTACTGGCTCTGGTTTCATGGCTGCCTTACTGGGCAAGCAAGCCAAAAGCGTGCTGAGTCTCGAAATCAACCCCGCACTGGCCGCTGTGGCCAAAGCCAACCTGCAACGTGCCGGCATCACCAATGTCGATGTGCGCTGCGCCGATGCCACGGCCCAAGGCTTCAAGGCCTGCGAAGGCCAGGCTCCCTACGACGTGATCGTTCTCAGCGGCTCCGTGGCCGAGGTGCCACCTGCCCTGCTGCACATGCTGAAAGTGGGTGGCCGCCTGAGTGCCATCGTCGGTAACGAGCCCATGATGCGGGCCACCCTGATCACCCGTGCAAGCGACACCGCGTTCACCACCGAACAGCCGTGGGACTACCTGGCTCCGCGCCTGAAAAACTTCCCCCAACCGTCTGCGTTCCGCTTCTGAGGACTTTGCTCCATGATCCACCTGAAGGCATCCCAGGTCAGCACCTGGGCCAAGCAACACAGCGCCACCACACCGGACAAACCTGTGCTGGTGCTGGACGTGCGAGAAGCCTGGGAAGTGCAAACCGCGTCCATCGTCAACGATGAAGCGGTCAATGGCTTTCAGCTGATCCACATGCCCATGCGCAGCGTACCTGCCCGCTACCCCGAGCTGGATCGCCACCAGCCCATCGCCTGCCTGTGCCACCACGGCATGCGCAGCATGCAGGTGGCCCAGTTTCTGGAGAGCAACGGATTCACCCAGGTGGCCAACGTGCAAGGCGGCATCCACGCATGGGCCACCGAGCACGACAACCGCGTTCCGGTGTACTGAGTCTGCGGCCACATTCCACCGATCCTGCCTTATCACCACTCTGACTGAGACCTCTGACATGACCTCCATCTCGCTGCTTGCCCACTCTCCCACCGCCAAGCCCGCCACAGCAAGCCGCTGGAGCCAGCCGCGCCTGCACGCGGTGGCCGCAGTGTGGGCAGTGGGGGTGGTCATGTCGGCGCTGCCAATGGGGGTACAGGCTCAATCACTGGCCGAGGTATTTGAATCGGCCCGCACTTTTGATGCGACCTTTCAGTCAGCCAAGGCCGCCAGCGATGCCACGCTGGCCAAGTCAGAGCAAGCCAGGGCGGGGTTGCTGCCAACAGTGGGCCTGAGCAGCGGCTTGAGCCGCACCAACGTGGACAACGCCAGCCCGGTTCCAGACCGCAGTTTCAGCTCCAAAAACGTGACCCTTGCGGCCAGCCAGCCCCTGTACCGCCCGGCCAACAAGTTATCGTTTGAGCAAGGACAACAATCCCTGGTCGTGGCCCAGGCTCAACTGAAAGCCGCCGAGCAAGACCTGATTGTTCGCACCACGCAGGCGTATTTCGATGTATTGGCGGCACAGGACACCCTCACGTTCGTCCATGCACAAAAAGCCGCCGTGGCAGAACAATTGGCATCTGCCAAGCGCAATTTCGAAGTCGGCACCTCCACCATCACCGACTCACGCGAAGCACAAGCGCGTTATGACCTGGTATTGGCACAGGAAATCGCTGCCGACAACGATTTGCGCGTCAAACGTCTGGCATTGGACACACTGGTTGGACAATCGGGGGTCAGCCCAAAACCATTGGCTTTGCCGGTCGAGCTTCCCGCCGCCTCGCCCGATGATGTGAGCCACTGGGTGAAACTGGCCGAATCCACCCATCCGGTGGTTCAACAAACACAGGCCGCCCTTGAAATCGCTCAGCTTGAAACCCGCAAAGCACAGGCTGGTCACGGCCCCACGGTTGACCTCACAGCCCAGTACCAGATGGCCCAGGCACCATCCAGCACAACGGGCAACCAGTTGCGCAGCAACACATCTTCAGTCGGGGTACAACTGAACATGCCGCTGTTTGCCGGATACGCCATCCAGAATCGGGTGAAAGAAACCTTGGCACTGGAAGACAAAGCCCGTGCCGACATGGAAGCCGCACGACGCACGGTGGCCCAGGCCACACGGGCCGCCTTCTTCGGTGTGCAATCCGGCAAGGGCCAAGTCAAAGCACTGGAAGCCGCCGAAGCATCCAGCCAAAGCGCCCTGGACGCGAACAAACTGGGCTACCAAGTGGGTGTGCGCATCAACATTGACGTGCTCAACGCGCAAAGTCAGTTGTTCCAGACCAAACGCGATCTGGCCAAGGCACGCTATGACGTGTTGGTGGGCGGCTTGAAACTCAAGCAAGCCAGCGGCAGCCTGAGCGCCGGGGATCTGACCGCCGTCAACGCCTTGATCAGCCGCTGATCACGCGGGGTATTTACACTGGCGACACACCTGCCGCAGGCAGATTGTCCCCGGCAGATACCCAGTTTCAGTGATGCTGTGGCTGCAATGCAGCAGGCAGCAAGCTGACAATGCCTTGCACCGTCAAATCGGTAGCACCCTGTTTTGACTGGGCAAATGTCCTGGTCGCCTGCACAGCCGCTTGGCGGGCGGCATCATCGGCCAACCAATGCAGCGCGGCCTTCACTGCCTCCCCCATGTTGCCCACACGCTGGGCTGCGCCCGAAGCGACAGCCTGTTCGGATGCCTCGGCAAAATTGAAAGTATGTGGCCCCAGCACCAAAGGGCAAGCACATGCCGCCGCTTCAATCAGATTCTGCCCCCCCAAAGACTCAAAACTGCCGCCCAGCAAAGCCACATCGGCCAGGCTGTAGTACAGCGCCATTTCGCCCAGCGAGTCACCCAGCCACAATTGGGGCCGAGACTCATTGATCCCATTGGTACCCATTGGATCGGATTGTGGCCGTTCGCAGGCGGCCAAGACTGGCAACGAAGCTGACTCACCCGCAGCCAAACGCGCTCCCCAGTCAGCCCGCCGCCTGCATACCCAGCCTTGGTCTTCAATCAACCGGGCCACCTCATCAAACCGCTGTGGATGGCGGGGCACAATCAGCCATTGCACCTTTTGCACATCAAAATGAGCCGGTCTTTGTGCTTCCTGAGCAAGCATCGAAGCGCTGATTTGCCTGATGAATTCAATCTCTTCGCCAGCTCGGGAGCTGGCCAGCATCACCACAGGCCGGGTCAAGTTGCGCCGCCATTGCCGGGCTTGGTCACATTGGGCAGGGTCGGGTTGGGCATCAAATTTCAGGTTGCCCCAAACACCCCGGACGACCGCCCCCACAGCGTGCAAGCGTTGAGCATCTGTAGCAGTTTGCGCCCACACCGCCGCCAAGCCAGCATAGGCGGGGCGCGACAGCCAGGCCAGCTTCAGCGCCTGTCGGCAGGATTTTTCATTCAACCGGGCATTGGCCAATGCCAGTGGTATGCCTTGGGAAACACAGCCTTGCACCAGTTGCGGCCAAACCTCGGTTTCCATGAGAATGCCCACATGCGGACGAAAATGCGCCAAAAACCCACTCACGGCGGACGGGTCATCCCAGGGCAGCCAGGTTTGTACATCGCCCGCACGCAAATGGCATGTACCTTCGGCCCAGCCAGTGGCCGTTGAATGCGTGAACAACAGGCGCACCGTGGGCAAACGCGCACGCAAGGTTGGCAACAGCAAAGCGGCCACTCTCGCCTCGCCAAGTGATACCGCATGTATCCAAATGCATGGCTGATCTGCATGCGATCTGGAATGCAAGGCCGGTGCCTCATAGCAGCCAAACCGTGCAGGCACGTCGTGCGCGTAGCCAGGTTCGGCCACGGCGCGGCGAGCCAATTTTCGCCTCAACAATGGCCGTGCCCAGCGCATGCCCAAGCCGTAACACCACAGCGTCAGCTGTTCGTACCACCGCATGGTGTCGGCGGTGACACCACCGCTCATTCGGCGCATCATGGCTGCGTTGCCGCCCACATTTGCCTGTACACAGCAGCAATCCCATCGGCCTCAGTCTGCAAGGAAAACCGGCTTTCCACTTCTTTGCGCGCCCGGATCCCCATCGCTTGGGTTTGCTGCACGTCCGTCAACATTGTTTCCAGCGCATGAACCAGAGCGGGTACATCGTCAGTCGGCACCAGCCAGCCCTGCTTGCCCGGGGTCACCAACTCCTCAAATGCCCCCGTGCGTGAACACACCAAGGCACAACCTGTGGCGGCCGCTTCAAACGGGGTCAAGCCAAACGGCTCATAGCGTGGGCAAGCCACGCACACCAGGCAACGCTGATACCAGCGATGCACATCGCCAGCAGGCACCTCGCCCAAAAACACCACCCGCTCCCTCAGCCCTGCTGCGGCAATGCGGGCTTTGAGAGCCGTTTCATACGCCGCATGTTTGGGCTGTGCCAGCCCTGCAATCACCGCTGTGAAATCGGGATAACGTGGCAACAGCGCCAGCATGGCATCGACAAACACATCCGTCCCCTTGTCGGGGCGCACACGGCCAAACACACCGATTCCGTAGCGACCTGGCAATCCGGATTCAGCCCAGGCGGCCGATTTGTCCACCACTGAAAAACGCGCAAGATCGATACCGTGATGCACCACGGCTGTGGTGTTGGGCACACAGTCCGCCGCCTTTTGGGTGGTGGCAATGACGGCATCCATGCGAGAGATCAGCCAACGTGGAATTGCACCATGCACATGCTGGGCCGCCGATGTGAAAACGAGTCGAATGGGCAAGCGGAGCACATCGCGCGCCCACAAGCCCAGCATCATTTCGGGATCACGGCGCACATGCCAGATGCGAAAAGGCCGCCCTGGTGGCGGCCTGCGCGACACCGAAATGGCTTCGCGCCAACCCATTCCCACTACACCATTGGACTGTGTGGTGCCACAGTAGCCCAGTCGCCACTGCTTCATCTGCAAGGGAACCAAGGCATTGACTGTGGCAGACACACCCGTGTAGCGTTGTTTCAAATTGAAAACGATGACCTCTGGGTCATCGCTCAATCGTGGATGTGCCTCCATCCGAGTCGCCGACCTGTTGTGTCAGTGTGCAGAGGCACCCACCACCGCATCGGGTTTGGCCTGTTTGAGCAAATCCAACATGGCAGCTTCAATGCGGTGCAGAGCATCGGAAGTATGGCCTTCAAAACGCAGCACCAGCACCGGCGTGGTGTTGGACGCACGGATCAAGCCAAATCCATCCGGCCAATCGACACGCAAACCATCAATGGTCGAGAGTTTGGCAGGCGCAGCCAGTGCAGGATGCACGCGGGCCAGATCGACCAATTTATCGACCACCGCATGGGGCTCACCTTCTGCGCAGGCCACATTCAGTTCTGGCGTGCTGTGACTGGTGGGCAGCGCCTCCAGGACAGCCGATGGGTCTGGATGGCGACTCAGGATCTCAAGCAGGCGCGCGCCTGCGTAGGTACCATCATCAAAACCATACCAGCGTTCTTTGAAAAAGATGTGCCCACTCATTTCGCCGCCCAGCGGAGAATTGATCTCTTTCATGCGGGCTTTGATCAGGGAGTGACCTGTTTTGTACATCTCGGCCACACCTCCGGCTGCCTCAATGGCGGGAGCGAGGCGTTGGGTGCATTTCACATCGAACAGAATGGTGCCACCCGGCACCCGCGACAGCACATCCTGCGCGAACAGCATGATCTGGCGATCAGGGTAGATGTTGTTGCCGTGACGGGTGATCACACCCAGCCGGTCGCCATCGCCGTCAAAAGCCAGCCCCAAATCTGCTCCGGTTTCTGCCAGAGCGGCCATGAGGTCTTTCAGGTTTTCGGGTTTGCTCGGATCGGGATGGTGGTTGGGGAAATTGCCATCCACCTCACTGAACAATTCGATCACTTCGCACCCCAACGCCCTGAACAAGCCTGGCGCAGAAGCACCTGCCACGCCGTTGCCGCTGTCCACCACAATTTTCAGGGGGCGGGCGAGTTTGATATCGGAAACGATGCGGGCAACATAATCGTCATCCACGCTCACTTGGCGGATGCTGCCGCCTGGTTGCGTCACCCAAGACTCGTCTTGCATGGTGCGGCGCAGACCCTGAATTTCTTCGCCATAGATGGCCCGGCCAGCCAGCACCATCTTGAACCCGTTGTAATCTTTCGGGTTGTGACTGCCTGTGACCTGGATACCGCTTTTGCACAAAACATTGGCGGCAAAGTACAACATGGGTGTGGTCACCATGCCCACGTCGATCACGGCAATACCCGTGGCAACCAATCCCCGCATAAGTGCTTGGCTGAGCATGGGCCCACTCAAGCGACCGTCGCGCCCGACTGCCACCGTGGTTTCTCCGGCAGCCAAGGCTGCTGTGCCGAAAGCCCTGCCAAGTGCCTCGGCCACCTCTTCATTCAGAGCAGAAGGCACCACGCCACGGATATCGTATGCCTTGAAGATAGATGGGGTAACTTGCATGAAAACCTCGCTGTGAATGAGTTGATTCACTTGGCATTGTAGGTCTGTCATGCACAGAGGAACGCCGTCTCTGCTTGATGGCGATCAAGATAGGCTATTGAGCCTCACATGAACAGCATGAGACAAAAGGCAACATGGAGCGGGTAACGCACCACAACACGATTACACGCCAGAAAAAGAAAATGGCCTCACAGCAATTTACTGTGAGGCCATCAATTTGGCGGAGTGGACGGGGCTCGAACCCGCGACCCCCGGCGTGACAGGCCGGTATTCTAACCAACTGAACTACC
>CALMMY010000017.1 GCA_937868695.1 uncultured Comamonadaceae bacterium | reverse complement strand
AACCCATCCACCTCATCGGCGTGGAGTTCAGCCGCGACAGCCGCAATGTGGTGGGCTTTGAATTGGAGACTCTGCATGTTTGAATCTGCCGAAATCGGCCACCGGATCAGCCGCAAAGACTACAAGGCAGCCGAAGCACGCCTGCGCCAGGCCCTGCTGGAAGCGCAATACCAGCTGCTGGAGAGCAAGCAGAGCGCCGTCATCGTGCTCATCAACGGCGTGGACGGCGCGGGCAAGGGCGAAACCGTCAACCTGTTCAACGAGTGGATGGATCCGCGCCACATCCGCACCGAAGCCTTCGCCACCCCCGATGCCGACGGCGAAGAAGCACCGCTGGGCCGCCCCGCCATGTGGCGCTTCTGGCAGGTGCTGCCGCCCAAGGGGCATGTGGGCATTCTGTTTGGCAACTGGTACACCGACCCCATCGTGCAGCACGCGCTGGGCCACGACAAGGAATCGCGCTTTGACGAACGCCTGACCGACATCCGCGCCTTCGAGCGCATGCTCACCTCGGAAGGCGTGCGTTTGGTCAAGCTGTGGTTCCACATGACCAAAGAGGGCGTGACCAAGCGCTTCAAGGCCCTGGAAAAAGACCCCAAGACCGCCTGGCGCGTGACCGCCCACGACTGGGACCGCCTCAAGCACTACGACACCTTTGTGCCCATCTCGGCCAAGGCACTGCGCAAGACCAGCACCGGCGAGGCACCCTGGCTGGTGATCGACGGCAGCGACCCCAGCTACCGCTCCATCACCGCTGGCCAGTACCTGCTGGACAACCTGCTGCGTGCGGTGCAGACACCGGCTCCTGTGGGCACCGGGCACGCAGCGCCACCCGCCCCGCCACCGCTGGACGGGCGCAGCCTGCTGGCCACGCAGGACTACACCCGCGCACTCGACCGCGCCACCTACGAAGACCAGCTGGAGCGCCTGCAAGGCCGACTGAACAAGCTGCTGCGCACGCCCGAATGGAAGCGGCGCTCGCTGGTGCTGGTGTTCGAGGGCATGGACGCAGCGGGCAAGGGCAGCACCATCCGCCGCATCACCCAGGCGCTGGACGCGCGGCACTACCGCGTCATTCCGGTGGCCGCCCCCAACGAGGCCGAGCGGGCCCAACCCTACCTGTGGCGCTTCTGGCGCTACCTGCCGCGCTGGGGCCACACCACCATGTTCGACCGCTCCTGGTATGGCCGCGTGCTGGTGGAGCGGGTGGAAGGCTTTTGCACCGAACCCGACTGGACCCGCGCCTACGACGAGATCAACGCATTTGAAGAGCAGATGACCCAGGCGGGCACGGTGGTGGTGAAGTTCTGGCTGTCCATCACGCAGGAAGAACAGCTCAAACGCTTTGAAGCGCGGCAGAACACACCGCACAAAGTCCACAAAATCACCCCCGATGACTGGCGCAACCGGGACAAATGGCCGCTGTACGCCCGCGCCGTGGACGACATGATGGACCGCACCAGCACCGACATCGCCCCCTGGCACATCGTGGCCAGCGACGACAAACGCTGGAGCCGCATCGAAGTGCTGCGCCTGCTGTGCGAGCAGGTGGAGGCTGCGCTGGGCACCAAAGGCTGACTGCCGCCCAGTGCGAGGTCAGCGGCCCGACAAATCAACCACCAGCCCGGCGGCCACGCCGCCGAACAGGTCGCCCTCGACAAGCGGCACACCGGCAAACGCCTGTTGCAGCGCCTGCTGGAACGAGGCCAGGGCGCTGGAGCCGCCGGTGAGGTAGATGGCATCCAGCTCGCCCGGCTGCAAACCGGCTGCGGCCACGCAACCCAGGGCGCACTGCACCACCTGCGCCAGCGGCGCGTGCAGGCAGGCGGCCAAGCTGTCGGCCTGCAACTCGGCACTCAGGTTGCGCTCCAGGTAGCCGAAGTCCATGCGGCAACTGGCCTGGGCCTGCCCGCCCTGCGCCACCCTTTCTGCGCTACCGGCTTCTCCCGACCCGTGCGCCCCGCCGCCAGCCGCTGCCTGGCTGGCCTGGCTGATGCTGATCTTGGCCTGTTCCACATCGTTGGCCATGTGGTGGGCCAGGCGCTCTTGCAGCACCGTCATCAGGCGCTGGTGCAGCACGGGGTTGGCGTAGTTGGTGCGCAGGGCCTGGGCATCGCGCATGGCTTTGGCGCTGTAGCGCCAGTGGATGAGGTGCCAGGTGGACAGGTCAAAAAACACCGCGCTGGGCACCTCGCGCCCGTCTGGCCCGGTGTGCCTGAAACCCAGCAGCGGCATGGCGTGGGCCAGGCTCAGGCGCTGGTCGAAGTCGGTGCCGCCGATGTGGATGCCGCGCGTGGCCAGGATGTCGCGGGTGCGGTCGCCACCGCGTTGCAGGCGCTGCGGCCCCAGCTGCACCACCGTGAAATCGGACGTGCCGCCGCCGATGTCGGCCACCAGCACCCGGCTCTCGCGGCTGATGCGCCGCTCGTAGTCGAAGGCGGCGGCAATCGGCTCCAGCTGGAAACTCACGTTGTGCAGGCCCGCCATGTGGGCAGCTTGCAGCAGCATTTGCTGGGCCAGGGCATCGCGCTCGGGGTGGTCATCGACAAAATGCACCGGGCGGCCCAGCACCACCTGCGTGGGCTCGGCCCCCATCTGGCGCACGGCGCGGGCTTTGATTTCGGCCAGAAAGGTGGCAATGATTTCCTGGAAGCTGATGCCCTGGCCGTTGACCTCGGTCTTTTCCAGCAGCAGCGGGCTGCCCAGCAGGCTTTTGAGCGAGCGCATCAGCCGCCCCTCGGTGCCCGCCAGGTACTGGGCCACGGCATCGCGGCCAAAGTGGGTGCGGTGCTCCTCGGCGTTGAAGAACAGCGCCGTGGGCAGGGCATGGGCCTCGCCCTCCAGCTTCAGCGGCTGGGTGGGGCCATGCCCCACGCGCCACGAGGCGGCAGAGTTGGACGTGCCAAAGTCAATGCCCAGCACCACGGGTGCGGTGCTGGCAGGCACGGTTCGGGCGGGGAAGGAAGAACGGGCGGGGAGAGAAGAGGTGGGCCGGACGGCGGTGCAGGAAACAGTCATGGGCGCGGATGGTAACGAGTGCGCCTGACGGGGTCTGGGGCAGTGGCCTGTTTATCCTTGAAACCAGCCAGCGAGGCCGTTTCAAGGATAAATGGCTGTTCCTCACGCCAGCAGCGCCACATTCCCCCCCGCCGCCGTGGTGTTGATGGTGACGGTCTGCTCGGCGCAGAAGCGGTAGAGGTAGTGCGGGCCACCTGCCTTGGGGCCGGTGCCGCTGAGGCCCTCGCCACCGAAGGGTTGCAGGCCCACCACCGCGCCGATCATGTTGCGGTTGACGTACACGTTGCCGATGTGGGCCGCTGCGGCCAGTGACTGGACGCGGCTGTCGATGCGGGTCTGAATGCCGAAGGTCAGCCCGTAGCCCAGCGCGTTGATGGCCTGCACCACCGCCTCGGGCGTTTCCAGCCCGGCGCAGCCCGGCCCCCAGCGCAGCACTTGCAGCACGGGGCCGAAGATTTCGCTGCCCACGGTGCTGATGCGGCTGAGCTCGAACATCCGGGGAGCCAGCAAATTGGGCATGTTGTTGGCCGCAGCCTGCGCAACACCGTTCTGAGGAAGAAGGTCTTTGGCCTCGGATTCCAGCCGCGCCACATGGCGGGTGATGGTGTCAAAGGCCTCTGCGTCGATCAGCGGCCCCACATCGGTGGCCAGGTCAGCCGGGTTGCCCGTGTTCAGTTCGCGGGCAGCCCCGGCAACCATGGCCAGCACGCCGTCGGCAATGGCTTCGTGGACGCACAGCAGGCGCAGGGCCGAGCAGCGCTGGCCCGCGCTGCGGAAGGCGCTCTGCACCACCGCGTCGGCCACCTGTTCGGGCAGGGCGGTGCTGTCCACCAGCATGGCGTTGATGCCGCCGGTTTCGGCAATCAGCGGCACGATGGGGCCGTCGTTGGCCGCCAGCGCCCTCTGGATGATTTTGGCCACCTGGGTGGAACCGGTGAACACCACACCGGCCACGCCGGGCAGCGCCACCAGGGCCGCACCCACGGTTTCGCCGGGGCCGTGCAGCAGTTGCAGCGCACCGTGCGGCACACCGGCGGCATGCAGCAGGCGCACCGCCTCCAGGGCCACACCGGGAGTCTGCTCGGCGGGCTTGGCCAGCACGGTGTTGCCGGTGGCCAGCGCGGCAGCCACCTGGCCCACGAAGATGGCCAGCGGAAAGTTCCACGGGCTGATGGCCACCCACACGCCACGCGCCGTCAGGCGCAGGGTGTTGTGCTCGCCGGTCACACCCCACCCCTTGAAGCCTGTGGGTGCGGCCCCCCACACCGCATCCACCTGCGGCAGCTCAATGGGTTGCATGATGCGTTCGGCCTGGCCCGCGTAGTAGCGCAGAAAGTCCACGGCTTCGCGCACTTCGGCCACGGTGTCGCCCCAGGTTTTGTGGGCTTCCTTGACCAGCAGGGCACAGAAACGGGGCATGTCGGCTTCCAGCGCATCGGCGGCTCGGCGCAGGATGGCAGCGCGGTTCTCCACCGGCACATTGCTCCACTGTTGATAGCTGCTTGCGCTTTTTGAATAAGCGTCAACGGCGTTTTTGACATCGAATTCCGGCACCACGGGCACGCTGGTACTGGCGTGGGCAGACAGCAGGGGTGCGCGGTGCTCGGCCACGGTCAG
The DNA here is from genome assembly GCA_937868695.1 of uncultured Comamonadaceae bacterium. Classification (GTDB taxonomy): domain Bacteria; phylum Pseudomonadota; class Gammaproteobacteria; order Burkholderiales; family Burkholderiaceae_C; genus UBA2334. The sequence continues at coordinate 4,280 of CALMMY010000017.1, read as the reverse complement.
GTCCAGGCCGGTGCTGTTGCGCCGGGCGGGGCCGTACAGGTCGGGCGGCAGCGGCAGGTTGAGCTGGGGCCGGGAGCTGGCGGCAAACTCGGCACACAGGGCGACGGGCGAAGCCAGCAGCGTGTCCATGCCCACCGATTCGTCGGCCAGCTGGTGGACAAAGGACGAGTTGGCCCCGTTCTCCAGCAGGCGGCGCACCAGGTAGGCCAGCAGGTCGCGGTGCTGGCCCACCGGGGCGTACACCCGGCAGCGCACGCCGCTGTGCCTGAGCACCTCGCGGTACACGCCTTCGCCCATGCCGTGCAGGCGCTGCATTTCAAAGTTGTGAGCCCCCACACTTGCGCCTTGCGGCGCTGCGTTGCCCCCCGAGGGGGCGTTCGCTGCCTTGGGGCGGCCCGGCGGCTGCTCAGCTCCGCTGGCCCCCGCCATTTGCAGGATGGCGGCGATGGTGCCTGCGTTGTGGGTGGCGAACTGGGGGTAGATGGCATCGGGCGCGGCCAGCAGGGCGCGGGCACAGGCCAGGTAGCTGGCATCGGTGTGGTGCTTTTCGGTGAACACGGGGTAGTGCGGCAGGCCAAGCTCCTGGGCGCGTTTGATTTCGGCATCCCAGTACGCGCCTTTGACCAGGCGGCACATCAGCCGGATGCCGTGCTGGCGGGCCACGCCGATGACGTGCTGCACCAGCTCCAGCGCCCGCGTCTGGTAGGCCTGCAAGGCCAGGCCAAAGCCCTGCCACTGCGGGCATTCGGCGGCCACGCGCCGGGCCAGGGCCTCGAACACGGTGAGCGACAGCTCCAGCCTGTCCACCTCTTCCGCGTCGATGGTGAGGTTGATGTTGGCCCGCGCGGCCTGCTGGCACAGGCCCCAGACGCGGGGCACCAGCTCGTCGAGCACACGGGCGCTCTGCGCATCTTCGTAGCGTGGATGCAGGGCACTGAGCTTGATGGATATGCCATCATTTTCGGCCACTGAGCTTGATGCATTTGAATTGTTTGCTATTGCCTCGATGGCATTCTGGTAGCTGGCCAGGTAATGCAGGGCATCGGCCTGGGTGCGGGCACCTTCGCCCAGCATGTCGTAACTGAAACGCAGGCCCGGCTGTTTTTTGCGGGCGCTGGCGGCCTGGTGCTGTGCGTCGGCAATGGTCTGACCCAGCACAAACTGGCGGCCCAGCAACTGCACCGAGCGCAGGGTGGCGGCCACCACGGTGCGTGCGCCCAGGCGCACCAGCAGGCCGGGCTGCTCGCCGCTGGCGGGGTCGGGCAGCAGTTTTTTGGACAGGGCAATGGCGCTGCCGGACAGACGGGCCAGCGTGCTGCGGCTGACGGGTGCGCCGTGGGTGGTGTCGGCGGCCTGGCCACCGTGATCGGCATGGGCAGACTCGCCGCCGTCAAAGTCGGCACGACCCAGCTGGTCGGCGGTGAGGGCCATGGCGGTTTCGGCATCGGGCACGCGCAGCAGGGCTTCGGCCAGGCGCATCAGGGCCAGGCCCTCGGCGCTGGAGATGGGGTATTCCTTCAGCAGGCTCTCCATGGCCCAGAACGGCGGCGGGTTGTCGCGCACGGCCTGCACCCAGGGGGCAGCGGTGGCCGCCACGGCGGGCCAGTGGAGGGCCCCTTCCAGGGCGGCAAGGCGGTGGGCCAGCACGCTGGCTTCGGGGCGGTAGGGGTTGGGCAGGCGCATGGCGGCATCTCCGGCAAATTTCAGTGAATGTGTGGATGGTGCCGTGTTCAATGCTGAGTTTTTCACTGAAATTAAGCCGATTGGCAGTGATAAATTAGTGCCCAGTTAAGCATCGCCCGCCATGTGTCCCTGGCACGCCCGTCTTTCAGACCGTCACCCCACCCATCTGCCATGCCCCTCACTGACCACCCCGACCTGGATCGAATCGACCTCAAAATTCTGGCGGCGCTGCAAGCCGATGGCCGCCTGCCCAACCAGAAGCTGGCCGAAGTGGTGGCGCTGTCGCCCACCGCCGTGCTGGCCCGCACCCAGCGCCTCACGCGCGAGGGCTACATCCTGGGTTACGAGGCGCGGCTCAACCCGCTGAAGCTGGGCCGGGGGATGATGGTGTTCATCGAGGTGCTGCTGGACCGCACCACGCCGCATGTGTTCGAGCAGTTCAAGGCCGCCGTGCAGGTGCATGAGGCCATCATGGAATGCCACATGGTGGCGGGGGGCTTTGACTACCTGCTCAAAACCCGCATGGCCGACATGGCGGCCTACCGCGACTTTGCGGGCAGCGTGCTGTGGCAACTGCCCGGCGTGCGCGAAACCCGCACCTATGCGGTGATGGAAGAGGTGAAAAACACCACGCGGCTGCCGCTGTAGCAGTGGGCTGATCAGCCGCCACAGCGTACCTGTACCGGCATGCCGACTCGCCCCGTGCGCCGGGGCCTGCCAGCCCTGGTGGTCAGGCCAGACGGCGCAGGATGTCGGCCTCGTAGGCGTGCAGGAATTCCAGCTGCTCGTCGCTCTGGATGAAACCGGGGTTGACCTTGCGCAGGCGCTCAATGGCGGCTTCGGCGCTCAATCCGCCGTCGCGCACCATCCAGGCGGCCAGCACCAGCCCGGTACGGCCCAGCCCGGCCTTGCAATGCACGGCCAGCACTTCGCCCGCATCCATCAGGCGCTGCATGCGCACCAGCAGCATGTGCATCTGCGAGGTGGAAGGGGCCTTGCGGTCAAAAATGGGCAGGTGGGTGTTTTTGAGGTGGTGACGCCGCAAGGCATCCTGATCCATATCGGTTTCAGTCAGCGTGATCAGGTGGGTGATGCCCACGCGGTGAAGCAGGATCAGGTCATGGTCGATGGGGGCCACCACGCCGGGTTGGGGTGTACCGGCCAAGATGCCGGGCACCACCCAGCGAAAGCCGTTGGGCCCGCGCGATTCGCTCACGATCACACGGCCCACCGAGCTGGCCAGCTCCACACCCTGGCGCATGGGCAGCGGCAGGGCCACCAGGCGCACTGTGGCGGGGGCGGATACAACAGCCTCGGATGCCACCGGTTTGACAGCGGACACAGGTGCCGCAGAGGCCACAACCGGGGCCACTGACTGCGGCGGCGCAACAGGAGCTGGCACCACGGCGGGCGCAGGTGGCACCACAGCGGGTGCAACAGGTGACGGCGCAGCGACGACTGCCGCAGGCTGTGCAGGCACAGGCGCGGGCGCGTTCGCTGCAACCGGAGCGGCAGCTGCCACAGCAACAACAGCTGTGGCAGTCGTGGCCGTAGCCCGCACAGCCTGCGGCGGCAAGGGTGGGGGCAGTGGGGTGCCCGCCTCCAGGTCATCGGGCCGGGCATCGGGCGATGGCAGTGACAGGCTGCCTGTCTGCACAAATTGCTGCACCAGCTCGTTGGCCGGGCGGCTGAAAAATTCTTCGACAGGCTGGTAGGCCAGCACGCGGCCACCGCCCATCAGCACGATGGCATCGGCCAGGGCGCGGGCCTGGCGCTGGTTGTGCAGGCTCACCAGCAGCTTGCATTGCTGACCCAGTGTGCGCAGCCACTGAATCATGGTGTGGGCATCGGGCTCGCTCAGGCCAGCCGTGGGCTCGTCGATCATCAGCAGACGCGGGCGGGCGGCCACCTGCGACAGGATGAGGAGGGTGCGCTGCATGTGCAGCGGGCAGTCCATCAGTGGGGCATCGAGCCGTGCGGCCCAGGCAGCCTGACCGTGTTCGGTCAGCAACTGGGCAGCCCACTCACGCCAGGCGGCCGGGCTGCGCACAGCATCGGCGGACGGTATGGCCTGGCGCAGCACTTGCAGCACGGTCTGGTCGAGCAAGCGCACCTGCTGCTGCACCAGTGCGGGCCGATTGTCGTCATCCAAGGCTGCACCGTCCAGGCTGACCAGCCCCCAGGTGCGGTGCAGGGCGTGGCCTTGATACAGACCGGCCAGGGTGCGAAACAGGGTGGACTTCCCGGTCTTGACCGGCCCCATCAACACGTCGATGCCGCGCGGAGCCAGATGCAGCTCCATCTCGGCCAGCACCACACGCTGGCCGAAAGCGACACCGAAACGGTGGAAAGTCAATTCACTGAGCGTGCTCGATGGGGACGGCATGAAGATGATCTGAAAAACGGAGGGAACACAGCGTCAGTGACAACGCCAGGGAAGGCGCACGGAAAAGCCGCAACAGATCAGAAGCAAGCTTCGAGTGCTGGCATCGCTATCCGCGCTTTGGTCAGCGCCATGCCCAGGTTGGCCGACTTGCGGCAGACGAACACGGCCACGTAGTCGGGGTAGCGTTTGCCGCGCATGAAGACGTGCAGCA
>CALMMY010000016.1 GCA_937868695.1 uncultured Comamonadaceae bacterium | reverse complement strand
TGCATCGTTGGCCCGTTTGTTCCTTTTTCCGTGTGACCCCGCATTCCGGTGCAGGTGTACACGGGTTCGACCGGGCAAGGGGTGAGCCGTTCCGACAATCTCTGCTCGCAGTGTGCGGAGGACGGCTCACCCCTTGCCCGGGCGCAGAGTGAGGCAACGCCCCCCCAACTTGGCAGACCAAGCGAAGTAACGCCAGCCCGAACCGGCAGAGTCCGTGCAACTCCGCATCCGGGCGAAGCAGCGCCCCCAACCCGGCAGATCAAGCACCCCAACCCGACCGTTCACAGCGGTGGAGCCAAACAGGTTTTCCTGATTCAATGCGGCCTGTGCTGGCCCAATGAATGAATCAGCGAGAAAGGCTTGACTGTGATGAATCCAAACCTCACCCCGTTGCCAGTGGCCCTTGTGCGGGCACTGACCCTCGCCACGCTGGCCCTGCTGGCGGGCTGCGCACAAACTCCTGCCGCACTGCCCCCGGCCAGCACGTCATCATCCGCCGTCGCACCGCCCGCCGCCACGGCGCAGGCCTTCCTCCCGCCCGAGCCGCCCTCGGGCTACACCCCCAAAACCATCGCTTTTGCCCAGACCGACATGGTGAGCGCCGCCAACCCGCTGGCGGTGCAGGCCGGGGTGGATGTGCTGGCACGCGGCGGCAGTGCGGTGGATGCTGCCATTGCGGTGCAGATGGTGCTGAACGTGGTGGAGCCGCAGTCATCGGGCATCGGCGGTGGGGCGTTCATGCTGCACCTGGATGCCGCCAGCCGTCGCCTGCTGGCCTACGATGGCCGCGAAACCGCCCCCGCTGCCGCCACGCCCGACCAGTTTCTGTTGCCCGATGGCAAGCCCATGCCGTTTCTGGCTGCGGTGGATGGCGGGCTGTCGGTGGGCACGCCGGGCGTGCTGCGCATGCTGGAGCGGGCGCACCAGGCCCACGGCAGGCTGCCCTGGGCCGACCTGTTTGCGCCCGCCATCCGGCTGGCGGCGCAGGGCTTTGCCATCTCGCCCCGGCTGAGTGCGTCCATCGCGGGCAGTGCAGAGCGCATCCGAGCGCAGGGCGAGCCGGTGAGCGGGTACTTTCTGAATGCCGATGGCAGCGCCAAGGCAGCGGGCACCCGGCTGGCCAACCCCGAACTGGCCACCACGCTGCAAGCCATTGCCAGCGGCGGGGCGCAGGCGTTTTACAGCGGCGAGGTGGCGCACGACATCGTGGCCAAGGTGCGCAGCCACCCCGTGCGCCCAGGCCGCCTCACACTGGACGACCTGGCCCGCTACACGCCCCAGGTGCGCGAGCCGGTGTGCGCCACCTACCGCGTGCAGTACCGGGTGTGCGGCATGCCCCCGCCCAGCTCTGGAGGTATCACCACGCTGCAAACCCTGGGCATGCTGGAACGCTTTGATCTGGCGGCCCTGCCACCCAACAGCACAGACGCGGTGCATCTGGTGTCCGAGGCCTACCGCCTGGCCTATGCCGACCGCGCCAAATACATCGCCGATGCCGACTTTGTGGCCGTGCCCGTGGCCGGTTTGCTGGAGCCCGCCTACCTGGCGCAGCGGGCCAGCCTCATCAGCCCCGCCCGCTCGCTGGGCGTGCCCACGCCGGGCAGGCCCGGCGGTGCGCCGCAGGCCAGGGGCACTGATGCCTCGGCCCCGCTGCCTTCCACCAGCCATGTGTCCATCGTGGACCGCCAGGGCAACGCCGTCAGCATGACCACCACCATCGAAAACGGCTTCGGCAGTTTGCAGATGGTGCGCGGCTTTCTGCTCAACAACCAGCTGACCGACTTTTCTCTGGTGCCTGCCGATGCCAGCGGCCCCGTGGCCAACCGGCTGCAGCCCGGCAAGCGCCCGCGCAGTTCGATGGCCCCGACCATGGTGTTCAACGCCCGCAGCGGTGCGCTGGAGGCGGTGCTGGGCTCGCCCGGTGGCAGCGCCATCATTCCCTACGTCACCAAAACACTGATCGGCCTGATCGACTGGCGGCTGGACATCCAGCAGGCCATCAACCTGCCCAACTTCGGTGCCCAGACCAGCGCCGTCACGGCCATCGAACAGGGCTCGCTGCTCGACACCCCCGCGCTGCGCGACGCACTGGCCGCACGCGGCCACACGGTGCAGGCCACGCCGCAGTTCACCAGCGGGCTGCATGGCGTGGTGTTCAACGGCCTGCGCCCCGACGGCCAGCCCGGCCTGCTGGCCCGCCACCCCGGCCAAGGCCAGTGGGCAGGCGGTGCCGACCCCCGGCGCGAAGGCGTGGCGGCGGGCAACAGCCGCTGACCCTGCCGCTTTTCCCCGGCACAGCCATTGCTTCACAGGGGGCATGGCCAATCCAGCTCCGTTTTCCGCCTGCGACCCCGCCCGTGGCACCCCCGCGCCTGCCGACCAGGTGTGGCGCGATCCGCTGGGGCTGATGCTGGCCTCCACTGGCGAGGGCATCTACGGGGTCGATCTGGACGGGCTGTGCGTGTTCATCAACCCCGCCGGGGCGCAGATGATCGGCTACGAGCCTGCCGAGCTGCTGGGGCGCAACATGCACGACATCACACACCACACCCGGCCCGACGGCTCGGCCTATCCTGAAGGGCTCTGCCCCATCTTCAACGCCTTTCGCGAGGGGTTGCCCTGCCGCATCGACACCGAGGTGTTCTGGCGGCGCGATGGCAGTGCGTTTGCCGTGGAGTATTCCAGCCACCCCATCGTCGATCAGGGCGTGGTGCGGGGCGCGGTGGTCACGTTTGCCGACATCACCGAGCGCAGGCAGGCCGCCGATGCGCTGCGCCAGGCCAAGGCCGAGCTGGAGGCGCGGGTGCGCGAACGCACGCTGGCGCTGGAGACCGCGCTGGCCCAGGTGCGCGAGCTGGCCGCCCGCTCCGAAAGCGTGCGCGAAGACGAGCGCACCCGCATTGCCCGCGAGGTGCATGACGAGCTGGGCAGCCTGCTGGTGGCCCTGAAAATGGACGTGAACTGGATGGACAAGCGCCTGTCCGAGCAACCCCAGCGCAGCCCCGAGGCCCAGGGCGACATGCGCCAGCGCATGCGCTGCAAGTGCCAGAACATGAGCCGCCTGATCGAAACCGCCGTGGACAACGTGGGCCGCATCATCACCGACCTGCGCCCCAGCATCCTCGACCACCAGGGCCTGTGGGCCGCACTGGAGTGGCAGGTGCAGGAGTTTGCGCACAGCGCCGAGCTGGGGCTGGACTGGCACATGGACGTGGCCGCCGCCCCCGAGCTGCCCGAGCGCCTGGCGATGGCGGTGTTTCGCATCGTGCAGGAAATGCTGAGCAACGTGGGCCGCCATGCGCACGCCCGCCACCTGGCGGTGCGCATCACCTGCACAGCCACGGCCTTGCGGGTGTCGGTGCAGGACGATGGCGTGGGCGCACCCGCGCACGCGCTGGAGGCGGGCAACGCCTACGGCATCCTGGGCATGCGCGAGCGGGCGCGGCACTTCGGCGGCCAGGTCAGCATCCGCAGCACGCTGGGCCAGGGCACCACAACCGTCCTGAATGTGCAGCTGACAAACCACTGGCCCAAAGCGCCAGAGCCTGTTTTTGACCATGACCATGCTGACTGAACATCCCTTGGCCACCATCCGCGTGCTGCTGGGCGACGACCACCGCATCGTGCGCGAGGGGCTCAAGCAAGTGCTGGCCGATGCGCCCGAAGTGCAGGTGGTGGCCGAAGCCGCCACCGGCCCCGAGGTGCTGGACCGCGTGGCCGAGCTGGGCGGTGGTGGTGCTGGCGCTGGGCCGGGCACCGCCGCCGGTACGGCGCTGGACGTGGTGCTGCTGGACATTGCCATGCCCGGCATGGACGGGCTGGATGTGCTGCAAACCCTGCGCCGCACCCACCCGCGCCTGCCGGTGCTCATGCTCAGCACCTACCCCGAGCGCCAGTACGCGGTGCGCTGCATCAAGCTGGGGGCCAGCGGCTACCTGAACAAAAGCGCCGACCCAGACGACATGATTGCCGCCGTGCGCAAGGTGGCCGCCGGGGGCGTGTTCGTTACCCCCGCCACGGCGGAGGCGCTGGCCCAGGCGGTGGGCCAGCGTGGTGCGCAGGCCGGGCCGGAGGCGCTGTCGCACCGCGAGCACCAGGTGTTCCGCCTGCTGATCCAGGGCCTGTCCGTGACCCAGATTGGTGCGCAGCTCGGCCTGGCGGGCAACACGGTCAGCACCTACCGCGCCCGCATCCTCGAAAAAACCGGCACCAGAAACGACGTGGAGCTGGCGCTGTACGCCGAGCGGCAGGGTTCAGTCTGAAAAGTGTGGGGTGAGGGGTGAGAGGCCGGGTCAGGTTCGGTGGATCGCTTCGTGACCAACGCGGTTTCTGCCGTTGTTTTTGGCCCAGTACAACTGGTCATCGGCCATTTTGATGATGTGCTCCGGAAGCATGCTGGCATCGCACACCACCGTGGCCACACCCAAACTCACCGTGACGTGAACGGCAACCTGAGAGCCTGTGTGGGGAAACTGGAGGGCGGCAATGTTGTTCTTGATTCCCACGGCCATGGCGATGGCCCCCTCTTGGCTGGTTTCGGGCAAGAGGCAAATGAATTCCTCTCCGCCATACCTGGCCGCCAAATCCTGTGGTCGTCTCATGGCCGCTTTGATGGCACCTGCCACCACCTGGAGACACTCATCGCCCTTCTGGTGACCATAGGTGTCGTTGAATGCCTTGAAATAGTCAATGTCGATCATGATCACGGACAAGGTGCCCTTGGTTCGGCTCATGCGCCGGAATTCATTCTCCAGAACTTCATCAAAGTGACGGCGGTTTGCCAAGGTGGTCAGCGGGTCGGTGCGGCTGAGTTTTTCCAGTTCGACGCTGTGCTCATGCTCCATCGACAATAAACGCTCCGCCAGTGCTGATTTTTCAAGGGCGAAAGCGTGGTCGGCCTCGATGCGGCGCAAGTGCAGCAACAGGGCAAAGTGCAGAAACAAAATGTGGGCGATGTTGCTGGCCATGCCAGATTGAATGCTCCATTCGGTAAACGGCAGGATGGCCAGGATGCTGAGCACGTTGAGCAGGAGCAGCGAGGCATAGAGCAGATAGGCCAACGCCAGCAAACGCGCCCATGTTTCAGCCGTTTTCCAGAGCCGCCACATGGGCCAGGGCACGGTGCACAGGGAGACGGCACCCGTCAGCAAAAGAATGGCCATGAACAACTGGTAATGACCAACCAGCGTCGCCACGAAGGTGACCAGGCTGACGGCGATGCCGAACTGGCTGAAGCGGTACAGGAAGGGGTGGTACTGCTTGATTTCGAGAATCCTCATGAAGAACAGCCAGCCCATGGCGGCCCCAGCCGAAATTAGCAGCCCCTGAGCCAAGTTGGCCAGACCAGGCTGCTCGGGCAACAGGAACTCGGCGACAAACCCGGTGGTGCCCAACCATTGCATGCAGTTGACCAACAGATAGCCGATATAGACCAGAAAAATGCTGCGGCGCGACACCAGCCAGTTGGCCGTGTTGAACAGCAGCACGGTGAGAATCAGGCTGAAATACAGGCCGAAACCAAAATAGCTGCTGCGCAGGTGCTGCTCGAATGCGCGCGGTTGCCACAGCTTGACGATGGCCGTCAGGGTGCTGGTGGTTTGCAGGCGGATGAATATGTCGTGGTGGCCTGGTTGAAGGTCGAGCTTGAACAGGTGGCCTCGGTAGGGCTCTTCCTTGGCAGTCTGCGGCAGGCGGTCGCCACTGCGCCGTTCGTCTATCCGTCCATCTGGGCCGATGTGAAAAAGACGGATGTCGTCGAGGTAAGGCGGTATCACCTCCAGCCAACGGGCTGATGGGTGATCTGGGTCGATTGACAGGTGCAACCAGGCCGCATCAGGGACAAAGCCCAGACCCAAGTTGCCTTTGAGCGGTCTGAACTGGCCCTCGGCATGCGCAGATCGCGCCTGTTCCAGGGTCAGCTGCTTCGTCTTGTCGCGCAAGACGGTGATTTGACCTTGATCAAAGGTGATGACCGCTGGGGTTTGGGCACGCAGCAACGGCGAAAGGAACAGTAGCAGTAAGCCAAACAGCAGGTTGCGCATCAGGAGCCTTTCTGCTTGCGTGCCAGACGGTCGCAGCCAGTGCATGAAGAGTTGGCAGGGTTCGTGTTGCGAGCGAAACGCAGGGCACTTTGTGCCAATTTGGCAGCAAAAAGCCTCAGGCATATTAGGGTAGAGACCCTGAATCGACACCAGTATCGCAGGCAATCGCATGCAACCTGAACAGGGTCTGTCCGTGACCCAGATTGGTGCGCAGCTCGGCCTGGCGGGCAACACGGTCAGCACCTACCGCGCCCGCATCCTCGAAAAAAGCCGACCAGCCGGGCCTGCCAGCAGCCCGTGCGCTGGGTTTTGTAGGGCCAGCCCTACAAGGCGTGGCAGCTTGGTGTGCGAAATGCAGGCTGGGCCGATCCGGCCACCTGTGCGGGGCACTGACTGGCCCGGCCCTTGCATTGTGCAGTGCACCAACAACTGCCGAGGTGTGCCATGTCCGAGTTCTTCGATCCTTACAACGCCGATCGCCCTTTGATGATGAAGTGCAGCTGTGGCCGCGACCACACGCTGGCCGACCACCATGCCGAAGTCAATGCCGACCAGGCCGCCGCCACCCTGCGTGCCCGCAGCGAGACGGCTGATTTCGAGGCCTACAGCAATGAGTTCATCGAGGCCACGCTGGTCAAGGCTCTGTTCCCGCAAGACGACATGCGCCGCCGCTTCCTGCGTGCCGTGGGCAAGGGCACGGCGATGGCCGCCATCGGCAGCGTGCTGCCCCTGGCCAGCCTGCAAGCGATGGCCCAGGACAAAAACGCGCTGGAGAAAAAGGACTTGAAGATCGGCTTCATCCCGATCACCTGCGCCACGCCGCTGATCATGGCCCACCCGCTGGGCTTCTACAGCAAGCAGGGCCTGAATGTGGAAGTCACCAAAACGGCGGGCTGGGCGCTGGTGCGCGACAAGATGCTGAACAAGGAGTACGACGCATCGCACTTCCTGTCGCCCATGCCGCTGGCCATCAGCCTGGGGCTGGGCAGCAACGCCACGCCCATGAACGTGGCCACCATCCAGAACATCAACGGCCAGGCCATCACGCTCAGCCTGAAGCACAAGGACAACCGCGACCCCAAAAACTGGAAGGGTTTCAAGTTCGGCATCCCGTTCGAGTTTTCGATGCACAACTTCCTGTTGCGCTACTACCTGGCCGAGCACGGCATCAACCCCGACACCGATGTGCAGCTGCGCGTCATTCCCCCGGCTGAAATGGTGGCCAACCTGCGGGCGGGCAACATCGACGGCTTCCTCGGCCCCGATCCGTTCAACCAGCGTGCCGTGTTCGACGAGGTGGGCTTCATCCACGTGCTGACCAAAGACCTGTGGAACGGCCACCCCTGCTGCGCCTTTGGCACCAGCACCGAGTTCATCCAGAAGAACCCCAACACCTTTGCCGCGCTGTACCGCGCCGTGCTGACCGCCGCCGCCATGGCCCGCAAGCCCGAGAACCGCGAGCTGATTGCCAAGGTGATTGCCCCCTCGCAATACCTCAACCAGCCCGAAGCCGTGCTGACCCAGGTGCTGACCGGCAAGTTTGCCGACGGCCTGGGCAAGATCCAGACCGTGCCCGACCGCGCCGACTTCGACCCCATGCCCTGGCAGAGCATGGCCGTGTGGATGCTGACGCAGATGAAGCGCTGGGGCCACATCAAGGGCGATGTGAACTACCAGCAGATTGCCGAGAAGGTGTTCCTCATCACCGACGCACGCAAGCACATGAAGGATCTGGGCATGCCCTTCACCGCAGGATCGGGCTACACCAAGCACAAGATCATGGGCAAGGAGTTCGACCCCGCCAAGGCCGATGCCTACGCCAAGGGCTTTGCCATCAACAAATTGAGCTGACAT
>CALMMY010000015.1 GCA_937868695.1 uncultured Comamonadaceae bacterium | reverse complement strand
TGCAGAAGAAAGAACTCAAGGCAACGCAAAAAGCACTGGATGAGCAAGCCAAAACGGCCGAGCAGCAACGACAGGAACAGCGGTTTTTTGATTTGCTGAATGTGTATCAGCGGACGGTGGATTCGATTTCACACGCCCGTACACAGACACATAGAGACAACATCGAAACGGTGGTTTCCCAAGGGAAATTCGCGTTGTCTGAATATTTGTCTGATAGCAATGACCGGGGATACAGCGGTCATAAGTGGAGTCAATATGCTCGGCGGGGTCATGCCAAATGGGGGAGGTTATCGGACACAACCATGAAAACTTATAGTGATTGTGTTTCCTACTGGGAACGAGATGCAGCGCAGTTCGACCACTACTTCCGCGTCATCTTCCACATCCTCACCGAAGCCGAAGCCCTGCTGGGTGACCAGCACATACGCTACATCAAGCTGTTCCGCGCCCAGCTCAGCCGCTCGGAGCTGATCATTCTGGGCTTCCATTTGTGGCTGGATGGCGAAGGCAAAAAGATGCTTCCCCTGGCCGAAAAGTACGGCCTGCTGAAGCACCTGCCCACCGGCCATTTGCGAACCGTGCTGGAAAAACTGCACCCCAAGGTGTTTGGCCGGAATCGGGCGCAGTTGCTCCAAGCCTTGCCGCCAACCCAACCCGAGGCCAGCCTGTGAGCACCTCCCCGCGCTGGGCGCAGGCCCTGCCGCTGCTGGCGGTGTTCGGGTCGGTGGTGGCCCTGGGGGTGGGCACGTCGTTTGCCAAGCAGCTGTTTCCGGTGGTGGGTTCACTGGGCACCACGGCGCTGCGGGTGGGCTTTTCGGCGCTGTTGCTGCTGTTGATCTGGCGGCCCTGGCGCAAGCCGCTGTCGCGGGCCGAGGTGATGAGCCTGATCCGCTACGGTGTGGCGCTGGGCTGCATGAACCTGATGTTCTACCAGTCGCTCAAAACCATTCCCTTCGGGGTGGCCGTGGCCATCGAGTTCAGCGGGCCGCTGACGCTGGCCGTTTTCACGTCGCGCCAGCGCATCGACTTTCTGTGGATCGCGCTGGCGATTGCCGGGCTGGCCCTGCTGCTGCCCTTTGGCAATACCAGCATTGACGGCAATGACGTACAGGCGCTGAATCCCGAAGGGGTGTTCTGTGCGCTGGTGGCCGCCGTCTTCTGGGCGGCGTACATCCTGTTCGGCAAAAAAGTGGGGCACCTGCATGCCGGGCATTCGGTGTCGCTGGGCCTGAGCGTGGCGGCCATCACGGTGGTGCCCTTCGGTGTCTGGCACGCAGGCAGTGCGCTGTGGCAGCCCCAGATTCTGCTGGCGGGCCTGGTGGTCGGTGCCATTTCCAGCGCCATCCCGATTTCGCTGGAAATGGTGGCCCTCAAGCGCCTCACCCCCGGTGCCTTCGGTGTCATGACCAGCATGGAGCCCGCCGTGGCCGCGCTGCTGGGCCTGCTGGTGCTGAACGAGCAGCTCACCGCCCCGCAGTGGCTGGCCATCGGGCTGGTGATGTGCGCAGCGGCGGGCAGTGCGGCCACCTCACAGCCCACGGTTCACCGCAGTGCTGCGGATGAAATCGTGCAGTGAGCAGCCACCCCAATCAACCCGCCTGCTCCCCACCCAAAGCCATCATCGGTTCACATGATTGACCACCTGCTCTCCCAACCCGAAGGCAAAACACTGGAGTTCAAGCGCGACCTCTCCAGCCCCAGGCCTTTGCTCAAAACGCTGGTGGCCTTTGCCAACACGGCGGGCGGGCGGCTGGTGGTGGGAGTGGACGACCTGCGCCAGGTGGTGGGTGTGGCGCAGCCGCTGGACGACGAAGAGC
>CALMMY010000014.1 GCA_937868695.1 uncultured Comamonadaceae bacterium | reverse complement strand
GAGCGCACCGTCATCCGCCTGCCCAGCTACGAGCAGGTGAAAAGCGACCCCGTGCTGTACGCCCACGCCAACCGCGTGCTGCACCTGGAAACCAACCCCGGCAACGCCCGCGCCCTGGTGCAGGCCCACGGCGAAGGCCACACCGCCCGCGACGTGTGGGTCAACCCGCCCCCTATCCCGCTGACCACCGCCGAGATGGACCTGGTGTTTGGCTTGCCGTATGCCCGCAGCCCGCACCCCAGCTATGCCGACGAGAGCGGCAGTCACGACGGGGCCACCAAAATCCCGGCGTGGGAGATGATCCGCTTCTCCATCAACATCATGCGCGGCTGCTTCGGTGGCTGCACCTTCTGCTCCATCACCGAGCACGAGGGGCGCATCATCCAGAGCCGCTCGGAGGACTCGGTGATCCAGGAGATTGAAGACATCCGCGACAAGGTCAAGGGCTTCACCGGCACCATTTCCGATTTGGGCGGCCCCACGGCCAACATGTACCGCCTGGGCTGCCGCAGCCCGGCCATCGAAGCCGCCTGCCGCAAGCCGAGCTGCGTGTACCCCGGCATCTGCCAGAACCTGACCACCGACCACGGCCCGCTCATCAAGATGTACCGCCGGGGCAGGGCGCTCAAGGGCATCAAAAAAATACTGATCGGCTCCGGCCTGCGCTACGACCTGGCCGTGCAAAGCCCCGAGTACGTGAAAGAACTGGTGCAGCACCATGTGGGTGGCTATCTGAAGATTGCGCCCGAGCACACCGAAACCGGGCCGCTGACCAAAATGATGAAGCCCGGCATCGGCAGCTACGACAAGTTCAAAAAAATGTTTGAGCAGTACAGCGAAGAGGCGGGCAAAAAGCAGTTTCTGATTCCGTACTTCATCGCCGCCCACCCCGGCACCAGTGACGAGGACATGATGAACCTGGCCGTCTGGCTAAAGAAAAACGGTTTCCGGGCCGACCAGGTGCAAACCTTCTACCCCAGCCCCATGGCCACGGCCACGGCCATGTACCACTCGGGGCGCAACACGCTGCGCCGCATCCACCGCCAGGCCGAGAGTGCCGATGAAACGGTGGACATCGTGCGCGGTGACAAGCGCCGCCGCCTGCACAAGGCGTTTTTGCGCTACCACGACCCGAACAACTGGCCACTGCTGCGCGAGGCCCTGAAAACGATGGGCCGCAGCGATCTGATCGGCAACGGCAAGCACCACCTGATCCCCACCTTCCAGCCGATGACCGATGGGGCCTACCAGAGTGCGCGCAAGAAAAACAGCACGCCGGGCAGCGCTGGTGGCAGCCAGGCAACGGGTGCAGATCGGGGTGAAAAAGCGGTGATCGGCAAGCCAGTTGGCGTGCGGTTTGCGTCCAAACAGCCGGTGAAGGGGCAGTTGCTGACGCAGCACACGGGTTTGCCTCCGCGCAGCCCCAGCCTGAAACCCGTCAAGCCCAATGGCGGGCGCACCACCCGCAAAACATCCTGATCAGGGCTGCGCTTGCATCAAAACAGCAAGTAAACCAGCCACACCAGCAGGGCAAAGCCCACGGCCACGCCGCCGGTGATGATGATGTTTTGCTCTTTGGCTTTGATTTCTTCCAGGCCCGCATCGATGCGGGCCTGGGCCTTTTGCTTGATGACGGCGGGATCTTGCGGGGCCAGACGGCCACGGCAGTATTTGCAGACTTGGGCTTCAGGCAACACATACTCGGCGCAGTGAGGGCAGCGCACATGCGTGGCTTCCAGACTTTGGCTGACGGATTCCACAAAGTCTTTGACTGTGAGGTCGTCTTTCATCATCAGCAGGCCAAAGGCCAGCAGTGGTGACAGAAACAGTGCGCTCAGAAACCACACCCATCCCCTGCGCCCACGGTGCTTGGCCAGCATGGAAACTGCAACAGACAGTCCAATCCAAAAAATCACGAGCAGTTCCATGAGAGGGTTCCTTTAATTTTTAATTCGCACTGCTTGAGCTTAGTCAAGGGCGGTGACACCGGATACGGTTTGGCCGTATTTTCCGAGCGTCAGAAGGGTTGATCCGGCATTTACACGCATTTGTCGCCAAATCGCAACGTGTTGCATGGATGTGCGGTGGGCACGTCAGGCCATGTGTGGGGCCGGATGTGCCTGGTCGGTGATGGATTCAGGCCAGGGTGTGCAGCGGGATGTCTTGTGTGCGGGCCAGTGTGTCCAGCTCATCGCGAGTCTGACTGGCCAGAAAACCTGCGATGGCGGCCTGGGTGTGGGCGGTGTGCATGGCTTGTGCCTGGGCAGCGTCCAGCCCGGCAGCCAGGCACAGTGAGCGGGCAAAGTGGGGCTCCAGGGCGGCCACGGCCACGCGCCCGTCCAGGCAGGGGTACACGCCGTAGCCAGCATGGGCTCCACCCACATCGCCATCTGGAAGGGTCAGCCCCCATTGCCGGGGCAGGGCGAGCCAGTTGGCCGCGTCGCTGAGGGCCACCTCCATGCGCACGCCCTGTCCCTGGGTGCTGCCGGGGGCCTGGCGCACCAACAGGGCTTGCAACACAGCTTCGCTGGTGGCCAGCGCACCACCCATGTCGGCATACAAGGTGGGGGGGAGCGAGAGGCCTTGCACCAGGTCGTTTTCTGCCATGTAGGTGAGGTCGTGGCCGGGTTCTTCGGCCCGCTCGCCCGCTGCGCCCACGATGCTGACCACTATCAGGGCGGGGTAGGTGGCGTGCAGTTGGGGCCAGTCGAGGCCGAGTTTTTTCAGGGCGGACGGACGAAATGAGGTGATGAGCACATCGGTGAGCGCCAGCTCTGCTTTCAATGCCTGCTGGTCAGCGGGTTGCTTCAGATCCAGCTGGAGCAGCCGCAACCCTTTGTGCATCGCTTCGTAGGCGGTGGGGTTGTAGCGTGCCATCGGGTCGCCAGACGGGGGCTCGGCCTTGGTGCAGCTGGCTCCCATTGCCTGCAACCGCATGAGGGCTGCCGGGCCGGGCAGGTTCAGTGCCAAGCTGAGTACGCGGATGCCTTGCAATGGCCGGTGTGCGGCCTGGCTGGGGGTGGAAGCGATGGGGGCAGATGCGTGGCTGGACATGGTTTGTTCGATCAAGGGATAGCAGTCGAATGAGGTTTGAAAAGCTCAGAAAGCAAATAATTTGCTTGGTTTTTATCGGTGTTCAAGCGATTGTTGCACGGGCTTGGTCAGTCAGGGTGTCATCAAAAATTCACGCAATCGCCATGTGTGCGACACGCCAGGTTTTCAGAATTCAGCGCAACCCAGCCACGCTGAATGGAGAACACACATGAAAGAACTGCCCACCCCCACGCTTGACCTCTCGCCCATTGCTTTGCCCAGGGGGTCACTTCATCTTCAATCACCGCTCTGTGGCGAATTGGCCCCGGCCCGTACAAACGGTCTGGCTGGCAACGGTACCCAGGCTGCCAGCCAAGGCATTACAGTGGCTTGGGCAAGGCACCTGGACGAAGTCCGCGAGGCCCAGCAACTGAGGTACAGCATTTTTGCGGGCGAAATGGGCGCTGTGCTGCCCAAGACGATACCCGGACACGATGTGGATTTGTTCGATGATTTTTGTGAGCACTTGCTGGTGCGCGATGTGGCCTCTGGCCAGGTGATCGGTACCTACCGGGTGCTGACCCCTGCCCAGGCCAAGCGCGTCGGCAGTTTTTACAGCGACACCGAGTTTGATCTGACCCGCCTGCGCTTCATGCGCGAACGGATGGTGGAACTGGGCCGCAGTTGCGTGCATGCCGATCACCGCCACGGCGGGGTGATCATGGCGCTGTGGGGGGCGCTGGCCGATTTCATGGTGCGCAACCAGCTCGACACCATGATCGGCTGCGCGAGCATCCCCATGCAGCACCAGGGGCCGCACGGTGTGGTGGGTGGCGGACACGCAGCGGCCAGCATCTGGCACAAGCTGAAGCAGACGCACATGGCCTCGGTGGAGTTTCATGTGCGCCCCCGCCTGCCGCTGCCGGTGGACAGGTTGGACACCTCGCTGGATGTGGAGCCACCCGCGCTGATTAAGGGCTACTTGCGCCTGGGTGCCAAAATTCTGGGTGCTCCAGCCTGGGATCCCGACTTCAATGCCGCCGATCTGCCCATGATGATGCGCATTGCCGATTTGCCCAGCCGCTACCGCAAGCATTTTCTGGGTGCCTGAATGGCGCTGTGCCCGTGCTTGCGTTTCTGGCATGCTGTCATGGTTTCGTCACATGATGGCTGAATAATGACAGTTCAGTGACTGTTTCGCTGTTCAATCATTTGCCTACCCCGGTTTGCCCATGCCCATCGCTTCCACGTCTCCTGCGGCCTCTCTGGAATCAGCCTCCGATGTTTCCCCTCTGGCCCACGGTGATCCAGCAGTGGTGGTCCCCACCGTTTCCACCACCCGTCAGCGTGCCCGTGCGGTCGGTCGCAAGGTGGCTTCAGGTGTCATGCCTGCACCTGCCAAGTTTCCGTTGCTGGACAGGGATCAAAGCATCCTGTCGTTCACCGAGCGGGTGCTGGACTGGGCGCGCCGCCCAGACGTGCCTTTGCTGGAGCGGTTGCGCTATGTGTGCATCGTGTCGTCCAACCTGGACGAATTCTTCGAGGTGAGGGCGGCTGCCCACATGTCGGCCCAGCTTAGCGGCGACAAAAAAGGGGCCTACACCGACGACACTTTCCAGGCTCTGGCCACCCGCATTCATGCGTTGGTGGAGGAGCAGTACCGCATCTACAACCAGGATCTGCTGCCTGCACTGGAAAAACGCGGCATCAAGGTGATGGCCCACAGCGAGCGCAATGCCAGCCAGCGCCGTTGGGTCAAAGACTACTTTGTACGGGAGGTTCAGCCTCTGCTGGTGCCGGTGGGGCTGGATCCGGCCCACCCGTTTCCTCAGGTGGCCAACAAGACGCTCACCTTCATTGTCAGGCTGAGTGGGCGCGATGCTTTTGGCCGTGAGAACGAAGTGGCCATCGTCAAGGTGCCGCGTTTTCTGCCACGCTTTCTGCTCATGCCAGCGGCCAAAGGCTCCAAGCAGCAGCTGTTTGTGTCGATTTCCAGTCTCATCCGTACCCACCTGGTCGATCTGTTTCCCGGTCGGCAGGTCACTGAGTTTTCGCAGTTCAGGGTGACGCGGCACTCCGACTTGGCGGTGGATGAGGAAGAGGTGAAAAACCTGCGCACTGCGTTGCGCAAGGGCTTGCAGCACCGCCACTATGGCCAGGCCGTGCGCCTGGAGGTGTCAGCAGGATGCTCGGAGTTTCTGTCTGACTTTCTGTTGCAGCAATTCGGTTTGCCTGTGCAGGCGCTGTACCGGGTGTCTGGGCCGGTCAATCTGGTGCGGCTCAACCAGCTCATCGACCTGGTGGATGCACCGGCCATGCGCTTCGAGCATTACGCCGCCAGCTGGCCACACCAGCTGGCGCAGGGTCAGTCGTTTTTTGAGCGTTTGCAGCAGGGCGATGTTCTGATTCACCAGCCCTATGAGTCGTTCGATGCGGTGCTGGCCTTTCTGCGCGAGGCGGTGGAAGATCCCAATGTGCTGGCCATCAAGCAGACCATTTACCGCACAGGTGCCCGCTCCGAGCTGATGGATCTGCTGCGCGAGGCTGTGCGCCGGGGCAAGGAAGTGACGGCGGTGGTGGAGCTGAAGGCCCGCTTCGATGAAGAGGCCAACATCAACTATGCCGAGCGGCTGGAGTCGGTGGGTGCCCAGGTGGTGTACGGCGTGGTGGGCCTGAAAACCCATGCCAAGATGATGCTGATTACCCGGCGCGAGGGCGGGCGGCTGGTGCGCTACGCCCACCTGTCTACCGGCAACTACAACCCCGGCACGGCCCGCCTCTACACCGACATGAGCCACCTGACGGCGGACGAAACCCTGACTGCCGACATCGAGCACTTGTTTCTGCACCTGGCCAGCCAGAACCGCCTGCCACGCCTGCACAAGGCTTTGACGGCACCGTTCCACCTGCACAAGGCCATGCTGGAGCGCATGGAGGCGGCCAGCCGCGCGGCCCTGGCGGGTCAGCGCGCCCGCATCGTGCTGAAGATGAATGCCCTGACCGATGAGGTGCTGGCCCGCGCACTGGCCCACGCCTCGCAGTGCGGGGTGCAGGTGGAGGTGATCGTGCGCGGAGCGTGCATCCTGCCACCTGGCTTGCCGGGGGTGACGCACAACATCCGCATCCGCTCGGTGATCGGACGCTTGCTGGAGCACTCCAGGGTATTCCACTTCCAGATTGGCGACGATGACCAGCTGTGGCTGTCCAGCGCCGACTGGATGAACCGCAACATGCTGCGCCGTGTGGAGCTGGCCTGGCCGGTGACCGACCCCCAGCTCAAACAGCGGGTGATTCACGAGTGCCTGGATGCCTATCTGGCCGATACCTGCGATGCCTGGCTGCTGCGGGCCGATGGCAGTTATGAGCGGGTGACACCGGCATTGGCCAAGCAGGCCAATGGCAAATCAGCCAGCAAGGGGGTGCAGGATGGCAAGCCTGTTCACCAGGGCAGGGCGGCAACAGGTGTGTCGGCCCAGCGCACATTGATGGCCCGTTATGGCCGAAAGGGGTGAGTGCATGGACTTGGTGTTGTGGCGGCATGCCGAAGCCAAAGAATGGGAACCTGGTTGCGACGACCTGGCTCGCCCGCTGGTCAGCAAAGGGCACAAGCAGGCAGCCCGAATGGCCGCTTGGCTCGACAGGCAGTTGCCTGCTTCGGCGCGGGTGTATTGCAGCCCGGCGGTGCGCACCGTGCAAACCGCCGAAGCACTCGACAGGCCATTTCACATCAAGCCCGTGTTGGCTCCCGATGCCAGCCCAATGGCTCTGCGTGAGCTGGTGAACTGGCCTTCAGTGGGTGGCACCACGCTGGTGGTGGGGCACCAACCCACTCTGGGTCAGGTGGTGGCCCAACTGATGGGCTTGCATGAGGGCGAATGCGCCATCAAAAAAGGAGCCGTCTGGTGGTTGCGCTACCGTGTGCGCAATGGCGTGGGCCAGACCGTGCTGGTGACGGTGCAAAGCCCCGACATGGTGTGACCCGGTTCCGCTAGCTTGTGCTGACGGTTCGGATTCACTCGAACGAGTAGGTCATTTTCCAGCCCACGCGTTGCCAAGCGAGGGCTTCTTCCTGTATCAGCCAGGCCGATTGCGGGTGGTTTTGTGCCCAGCCCACATCGGCCACCAGCTTGATCTGACGGTTTTTGTTGAATTGCAGCCCAATGGCTTGGTGGGCTGGATCGCGCCGGGCGTGGCACAGCAACACCGCCAGGCGCAGGCACACCAGTTGTTTGACCAGCAGCTCATCACCCAGCCAAGGCTCCAGTTTGCGCAGCTTGCCGCGCTGGCCCAGTACCAGCAGGCTCAGGCGCTGAAGCTCGACCATCGAAAAGCCAGGTGCATCCACATGCTCCAGCACATAGGCTCCGTGGTGGTGGGCATCGTCGTGTGAAATGTGAACCCCCAGCTCATGCAATCTGGCGGCCCACTCTAGTTTTTTGGAATGACGCTCGTTGTTCTGGTTGGGCGTGGCTATTTGGCCAAAGAGGGCAGATGCCACCAGGCTGACCCGTTTGGCCTGGGCTGCATCCACAGAAAACCGCTGGCTCAGCCACTGCACGGTGCGCTCACGCACGTCGGAAACATCGGACTCCCGGTCAATCAAGTCATAGAGAGCCCCATTGCGCAGCGCCCCTTGCGCGGGAATCATGTGCTCAATGTCGAACAGGTCAAACACAGCCTGCAACACGCTGAGACCACCGCCAATCACCTGCTTGCGTTCGTCTTTGATGCCTTCCAGGCGCAGGTTGTCAACCGTTTGGGCTTTGATGAGTTTGTCTTTGAGCCAGCCCAGGCTCTCGCGGGTGATGGTGTCTGTGTCACGGCCATTGGCCAGCAGCACATCCGAGATGGCACCCACTGTGCCCGATGAGCCGTAGGCCACGTCCCACTGGTCATGGGGAAAGATATCCAGCGCCTCGTCCAGCACCGCCTTGGCCGCCACTTCGGCGGTCTTGAAGGCTTGGGCTGAAAACACATTGTCAGCAAAGTATTTGGCCGACCAAGCCACGCTGCCCAGCCGGAATGAATCCATGACTTTGGCGTTGAAGTTGCGCCCCAGAATCATTTCTGTGGAGCGCCCACCGATGTCCACCACCAGCCGCCGTTCGTCCGACTGGGGTAGCAGGCGCGACACGCCCTGGTAAATCAGCCGGGCTTCTTCCAGTCCTGAAATGACTTCAATGGGAAAGCCCAGGATGTGTTGGGCTTTCTGGATGAACACATCGCGGTTGCGCGCTTCGCGCAGGGTTTGTGTGGCCACCGCACGCACCTGGGTGCGGTGAAAGCCCTTGAGGCGCTCGGCAAAACGGGCCAGACAATCCCAGCCACGCTGCAAGGCAGCTTCGTTCAGGTTTTTGTCTTCCCCCAATCCGCCGCCTTGGCGCACACCTTCTTTCAGGTATTCCACGCGCTCAATGTGGCCGTGGTCATAGCGGCCTATTTCGAGTCTGAAGCTGTTGGATCCCAGATCGACCGCCGCCAGTAATGTTCCGTTTTGCATGGGCTAAAGCTTTCTGTTCAGGCAAGCATAGCACCCGATCCACCGAGATCGGCAGCAGGAGTCTGAACAACGGGGTTGTCACATTGCTGTCACAAAAACTTCCTAAAGTGACAGTCATCTTGTTCATCGACTGAAAGGTTCTTCATGAAACGCCTGTTCCTCAAAACCGTTGCCGCTACAGTGGCTGCTCTCGCTTTTGGCACCTCTGCCCTGGCTGCCGACATCACCGGAGCCG
The DNA here is from genome assembly GCA_937868695.1 of uncultured Comamonadaceae bacterium. Classification (GTDB taxonomy): domain Bacteria; phylum Pseudomonadota; class Gammaproteobacteria; order Burkholderiales; family Burkholderiaceae_C; genus UBA2334. The sequence continues at coordinate 19,458 of CALMMY010000014.1, read as the reverse complement.
GCGCAACCTTTCCGTTCCCGATTTATGCCAAGTGGGCCGAGGCTTACAAGGCCGCAACGGGCGTGGGCCTGAACTACCAATCCATCGGATCTTCCGGTGGCATTCGCCAGATTCGTGCCAAGACGGTGGCTTTCGGTGCCTCCGATGCGCCTGTCAAAGGCGAAGAACTCGACAAAGACGGCATGGTGCAGTTCCCCGCCATCATCGGCGGTACCGTGCCCGTGTTCAACCTTGAAGGCTTCGCCAACGGCGACTTGCGCGTGACTGGCCCTGTGCTGGCAGAGATGTTCCTGGGCAAGATTGCCAAGTGGAACGACCCCAAGCTGGCTGCGTTGAACCCCGGTAAAAAACTGCCGGACCAGGTCATCACCATCGTTCACCGTGCCGATGGTTCGGGTACCACTTTCAACTGGACTGACTACCTCTCCACAGTCAGCAAAGAATGGGCCGATGGCCCTGGCAAGGGTGCCGCAGTCAAGTGGCCTGCACCGACTTCCGTGGGTGGCAAAGGCAATGAAGGTGTGGCCGCCAACGTCAGCCGCACCAAAGGTGCTTTGGGTTATGTGGAATACGCTTACGCCAAGCGCAACAAAATTCCCGCAATGGCTCTGCAAAACAAAGACGGCAACTATGTGATGCCCGATGACGAGACCTTTGCAGCGGCAGCAGCCGGTGCCGACTGGTTCAGCGTGCCCGGCATGGGCCTGTCCATCGTCAACCAGCCTGGTGCCAAGGCCTACCCAGTGACGACAGCCTCTTTCATCCTGATGTACAAAGAGCCTGCCAACAAGGCCGAGTCTGCTGAAGTGCTCAAGTTCTTTGACTGGGCATTTAAAAACGGCAAAGGTATGGCCACCGACCTGGACTACGTGCCCCTGCCAGATGCCTTGACTGCACAGATTCGCCAGCGCGTGTTTTCGCAGATCAATACCAAGTGATGGACATCACTGGCTGACCCCCTCGTCAGTCCGAAGGCCACCCGCAACGGCTGTGTTGCGGGTGGCTTGCCGACTTATGTCGGCCACTTGCGCAAGCGAATACCATCGAAGGTGAATCCACATGACGGCTAACGTGACCACCATGAACACACACAACATTCCCACCACTGCACAGGCTCCCAGCGAAAGCATGGTGGCCATTGCCCGCCGCCAACACCTGCAAGACATGGTGTTCCATCGTCTCACGCAATTTTTCTCGCTGCTGGTGCTGCTGGCGCTGGCAGGCATCATCGTCTCGCTGTTCATCAATGCTTGGCCCACGTTCGCCAAGTTCGGTGCCAAATTCCTGTGGTACGTGGAATGGGACATCATCAACGAAGAATTTGGTGCCGCCATCGCCATTGTGGGCACGGTCTTGAGTGCTGGCATCGCCATGGTCATTGGTGTTCCACTGGCATTCGGTATTGCTTTTTTTCTGACCGAAACCTGCCCTGTGTGGCTGCGTCGGCCGCTGGGCACCGCCATTGAGCTGCTGGCAGCGGTGCCGTCGATCATCTACGGCATGTTTGGCCTGTTTGTGTTTGCCCCTGTTTATGCGGACTACTTGCAGGTGCCATTGCAGTCAGTGTTGGGTGGCATGCCATTGGTGGGCTGGCTGTTTGGCGGTGCCACCAACGGACTGGGCATATTGGCCGCGGGCATCATCTTGGCTTTTATGGTGCTGCCGTTCATCGCAGCGGTAATGCGCGATGTGTTTGAAATCACCCCTGCCATCCTGCGCGAGTCGGCTTACGGTTTGGGCTGTACCACTTGGGAGGTGGTGCGCAAGGTGGTGCTGCCTTACACACAAAAAGGTGTCATCGGTGGCGTGATGCTGGGCATGGGACGTGCGTTGGGTGAAACGATGGCCGTCACATTCGTGATTGGTAATGCCAACCGGCTGCCCACATCGCTGTTTTCTCCGGGTACATCCATTGCTTCCGTGCTGGCAAACGAGTTCGGAGAGGCCGAGGGCCTGCACTTCAACACCTTGTTTGCACTGGGCTTCCTGCTGTTCATCATCACGTTTGTGGTGCTCGCTCTTGCCAAGTGGATGATCATCCGAGCCGAACGCTCCAAGGGCATCTGAGCCGCCTTTTTGTCTGAATAACAGGAGTACTACCCGATGGACATGAAACCTTCCCCTTTGTACGCACGTCGCTACCGAGCCAACCAGATCGGTGTCGCATTGTCGATGTCCGCTATGGTGCTGGGTCTGGTAGCACTGTTGTGGATTTTGGTCGTGCTGTTCAGCAATGGATTTGCAGCCCTTGATTTTTCAATTTTCACCAACGATACACCCGCCCCTGGCTCTGAAGGCGGCGGGCTGCGCAATGCGATTGTCGGCAGCCTCCTGATTGTGGGGTTGACGGTGGTGGTCTCTACACCAGTTGGCATTCTGGCCGGTGTTTACCTCACTGAATACGGAGACACCAGCAAAACTGCGGAGTTCACCCGTTTCATTACCGACATCATGCTGTCAGCCCCCTCCATTGTGCTGGGCCTGTTTGTGTATGCCATTGCTGTGTCCACGGTGGGCCATTTTTCGGGCTATGCGGGCAGTTTGGCCTTGTCACTCATTGCCATTCCGGTGGTGATGCGCACCACCGAAAACATGATGCGACTGGTACCTGGCAGCTTGCGTGAAGCCGCTTTTGCTTTGGGCGCACCACGCTGGAAGGTGGCCACCATGGTGACTTTGCGTGCTGCAAAAAGTGGCGTGATCACAGGTATTTTGCTGGCTGTGGCCCGCATTTCAGGTGAGACCGCGCCTTTGCTGTTCACTGCGCTGAACAACCAGTTCTTCAGCACCAACATGGAATCGCCCATGGCGAATTTGCCTGTTGTGATCTTCCAGTTTGCGATGAGTCCTTATGAAAACTGGGTTCGCCTGGCCTGGGCTGGTGCGCTGCTGATTACCTTGACCGTGCTGCTGCTGAACATTGTGGCGCGGGTGTTCTTCCGTGAAAAAGTGTCGGCCTGATGGCCTGAACCGTACTGAAATCCATTCTGCACAGGTACACCATGACCGAATCTTCATCCAAATCTCCTGTCAATGCCATTGAGGTACGCAACCTCAACTTTTTCTATGGCAATTTCCAGGGTCTCAAAAATGTCAACATGGACATTCCCGAGCGCAAGGTGACCGCCTTCATCGGGCCGTCTGGCTGTGGCAAGTCCACCCTGCTGCGCACTTTCAACCGCATGTACAGCCTGTACCCAGGCCAGCGCGCAGAGGGGCAGATCAACCTGTATGGCCAAAACATTCTGGATACCAAGCAGGATTTGAACTTGCTGCGTGCCCGTGTGGGCATGGTGTTCCAGAAGCCGACACCGTTCCCCATGACCATCTACGACAACATTGCGTTTGGGGTCAAGTTGTATGAAAACCTCTCCAAGAGCGACATGGACGACCGTGTCGAATGGGCGTTGACCAAGGCTGCTTTGTGGAAAGAGGTCAAAGACAAGCTGGGCCAGAGTGGCCTGAGTTTGTCTGGTGGTCAACAGCAGCGCCTGTGCATTGCACGCAGTGTGGCCGTCAAGCCATCAGTGTTGTTGCTGGATGAGCCCACCTCGGCGCTTGATCCCATTTCCACAGCCAAAGTGGAAGAACTGGTGCATGAGCTGAAAAGTGACTACACCATCGCCATCGTTACGCACAACATGCAACAGGCAGCCCGTTGCAGCGACTACACCGCTTACATGTACTTGGGTGAGCTGATGGAAATTGGGGTGACTGAAGAGCTTTTCTTCAAACCCAAGCGCACCGAAACGGAAGACTACATCACAGGAAGGTTTGGTTGATCATGGTTGATAAACACATTTCAAGCCAGTTCGACAACGAACTGAACAGCATTTCCGCCAAAGTCATGGAAATGGGCGGTCTGGTGGAATCCCAGCTGCGCAATGCGTTTTATGCTTTTTTTGAGTTCAATTCTGAAATTGCAGACCAGGTTATTGAACGGGAAGAGAGCGTGAATGCCTTGGAGGTGGAGATTGACCATGACGTGTCATCCACCATTGGTCGCCGTCAGCCCACGGCCCGCGATTTGCGCCTGTTGCTGGCGATGGCCAAAATCACGGCCAACCTGGAGCGTGCAGGTGACGAGGTGTGCAAAATTGCCCGCATGGTCAAGCTGATCATTGACAGTGGTGCCTCGCGTTCGGTGCCCAGCTCTGAACTGCGCGTTGCTTCTGACTTGGCATCTGATCTGTTGCGCCGCTCGCTCGACGCGTTTGCCCGCCTCGATACCACCACTGCTTTGGCCATCATCAAGGCCGATGACCAGATCGACCATGAGTACGATGGTTTTTTGCGCAAGCTGATTACCTACATGATGGAAGATCCACGCACAATTTCTCCCAGCCTGAATCTGTTGTTTTTGGCCAAGTCGATTGAGCGTGTGGGTGACCATGCCAAAAACATTGCCGAGAGCACCATTTACGTGGCCAAGGGGGCCGATGTCCGTCATTTGACAGCCTCAGACATGGAGTCGGTCATCCGATGAGAAAACTGCCCAGAGTTCTGGTGGTGGAGGATGAGTCGGCCATTGCCGAGTTGATTGCCGTCAATTTGAGGCACAACGGTTTTGCGCCCATCCTGGCTTTTGAAGCCGAAGCGGCCCGCCGTGAAGTGGAGGCGGAGCTGCCGGATGTCATTCTGCTGGACTGGATGTTGCCCGGTGAAAGTGGCGTTTCGTTGGCGCGTTATTGGCGGCAGCATGAGCGTACCCGCCAGGTTCCCATTCTGATGCTCACAGCCCGCTCGGATGAATCGGACAAGGTGCAAGGGCTGGATGCCGGGGCTGATGACTACATTACCAAGCCTTTTTCCACCAAGGAGCTGCTGGCCCGTATCCGTGCTGTGCTGCGTCGGCGGACACCGGATGCCTTGGATGACTTGGTGCAGGTGGGTGAGCTGGCCCTGGATACGGCCACCTACCGTGTCAGCTTCAAGAAGCAGGAGTTGAAGGTCGGGCCCACCGAGTTCAAATTGCTTCACTATCTGATGAAGAACGCAGAGCGGGTGCATTCACGCGGAACGCTGCTTGACCGTGTGTGGGGTGACCATGTTTACATTGAAGAGCGCACAGTGGATGTCCACATCAAGCGTCTGCGGGAAGCCTTGGGGGAGGCTGGCAGCATGATTGAGACCGTGCGCGGTGCCGGCTACCGTTTGTCTGTTGTGGGCTTGCGTGCGGGTACTGTTGCATCAGCAGACAGCTCCGCGACCTGAAGGCGTACATGGGTACCCGTTATGTCGAATTGCTGGGGATGATGTTTGTGGCCAGCTTGTGGGGCTGGTACGAAGGATCGATGCTTTTGCTGTTTTCCGGTTGTGTCTTGGCCGCAGTGGCCTGGATGGCACTGGACAGTTGGCGGTTTGGTCAGGTGTTGCATTGGATGAGAGAGGGTGATTGGGCCAATGAGCCCAACCTTCCCCACGTCTGGCAACTGCTGGTGAACAAAATCCGCAGGTTGCAAAAAAACCTCCAAAGCAAGGCCCAAGAGAACCAATCTCGCCTGGATGAGTTTTTGCTAGCCATACAGGCCTCACCCAATGGGGTCATGTTGCTTGACAGTGATGGCCGTATCGAGTGGTCAAATCAGACGGCATTTGAACATCTGGGCATTGATTCCCAGCGCGATTTGCAGCAGCACGTGGTCAACCTGATCCGCGATCCGGGCTTTTCTGCTTATTTGAGCAAGGGTGATTTCCAGACGGAAGTGTCCATTCCCGGCCCCAGAACTTCGGCCAGCAAGCCAGTTGTGATTGCCATTCGTGTCCATCCCTACGGCATCCGCCGCAAGCTGCTGCTGTCGCGCGATGTGACGGCGGTGCAGCAAGCTGAAGCCATGCGGCGTGACTTTGTGGCCAATGTTTCCCACGAAATCCGCACCCCCTTGACCGTCATCAGTGGCTTTGTCGAAACCATGCAATCGGTGCCTCTGGATGAAGCTGAGCGCAACCAGTATCTGGCATTGATGGCCCAGCAGGCCCAGCGCATGCAGACCCTGGTCAGCGATTTGCTGATGCTGTCCAAGCTAGAGGGAAGCCCGATTCCCAGTCGCCAGACGACGATCCTGGCCAGCGAACTGATTGCCCAGTGCGTGCAAGAAGCCCGGAATTTGAGTGAAGTGTTGACGGGCGGGGGGCATGCGTTTGCCATTGATCAGCCCCGGGATGCTCAGCTGATCGGTAACCGCACTGAGTTGCTCAGTGCACTGGGCAATTTGCTTAGCAACGCCGTCAGGTACACGCCTGCAAAGGGAAAAATCAGTGTGTCCATGCGGTTGATGCCAGAGGGTGATGTGCAAATCGCGGTTTCCGATACGGGAGCGGGCATTGCACCTGAGCACATTCCCCGTTTGACTGAGCGTTTTTACCGTGTAGACCGCAGTCGCTCACGCGATACAGGTGGCACAGGTTTGGGATTGGCCATCGTCAAGCACGTGATACAACGCCACGGCGGACAGGTGAAAATTGAAAGTCAAATGGGAGTGGGCTCGGTTTTCAGGTTGCAGTTTCCTGCTGACAGGGTGCGGCAACTGTCTTGAGCATCCGTTTCGATTCAGCCATGTGAGAGTGGCTGCGTCGTCTGTGGTTTAACGCTACAGCGGTTGGTTCCATGTGAATAAAAGCAAGCTTTCCCGCTTGTCATTCAGGCGGTTCAGCCGGGCTTTCAGTGTCCAAGGTGCCCAGTCAAATCCAGGTGCTGTTTGTTGTTGAGCATTGTCAGCCCGCGTGATCAGGTAGCGGCATGGCTGCGATTCGGGCATTGTGCGTTTCAGCTCAATCTGACCGTGGTGCATGAGTCCTGCAATCTGCGCCTGACTCAGATCCCGAATCAGTGCGCATTCACCCGGCTCAATGAGTGCGGACATGCGCCGCGAAATGGGGCCATAGCTTCTGCCGTAGTCGAGCAAGGGCAACCACAGGGTCATCAGCAGCAGCCAGCACAAGACTCCACCTGTGGCGGGGAGCACCATGCTTTTCCAGATCATGGTTGGATGGCGACCCAAGCGCCAGGCGACCACTGCAAGCCAGATGAGCGTCGAAGCGGTGGCGAGTGCAAAAGCCAGCCCACCAAACTCAGGTTGGAAACCGGGTGCCAAGCGTGCCACATTGGCCGCAGGTTTGCTGGGTACACCGGTCATCATCGCTACCCAGATGACCCAGATGACCACAGCGGCGGATGTGAAGAAGAGCACGGAAAACCAGTCAATCAAGGCGCTCACGCTGCGTTTGAGCGTGGGCAGTGCAAAGGCTGCCAGCACGGCCAGGGCGGGCAATGCCATCAGCAGTGCCCGATTGGAACCTGCCAGCAACAAGCATGCGATGCTGGCTCCGATTGTGAAATACAGCGGTGTCGCCAGGTGCGGTTGACGCAGGTGATTGCGCCAGCGCCAGACAGTCCAGATGGCCAGTGGCCAAGCGGGCCATGCGAACCAGAGCATTTGCTGGCCGAATGCGTACCAATCGCTGGCGGAATTGGGGAGTTCAATCCCATACAGTTTGTCAGCTTGCCATGTGAACAGCGCAAAAGCCACAGACGTGATGGCCCCGATCAGCCATGTATACACAGGAGTTGGTATCTGCGTGGGCTGCTTTGCACGCTGTATCCAGTGGTGCAGGCATGGCCATGACAAGCTGGTGAACGCCGCCAGCACAGGTTGCCCAGACCATCCCAGGCACATGAGTCCCGCTATCCAGGTGACCGTTCCTGTGTACTGTGCGCGGCGGGTGTGCGATTGCCCGCTGCCTGAATGAACGGAGCAGGCTGCCGAGTAAAGCAGCATGCTGAATGAGGCCATTTGAAAGGTGCTGGCCGCAGTCTCGTGCGACAGTTGTGCCAGGCCCAGGCATGCCAGCAAGGCCATCAGGCCGGAGTCTGCCAGTGCCCGGGCGTAGTCAACGGGGTGTGCCTGTCCACCAAAAGCAAATTCAACAGGTTGTGCGGCGGGCAGCAATGCAAAACGGTACACCGCATACCATGTGAAAAACAATGTCAGAGCCAAGGCTGCCATAAATGGCAACCGTGATGCCATTTCGGGGAAACCGGGAATGAGGTGAATGAACCCAGCGCCCAGCCAGTAGGGCAACCAGGCTTGGGTGTCGGCAGGTACGCCCAGTATCAGTGGATTCCACCAGTCTGCTTGGCCGTTGGCCATCAGTGACATCACCCAGAACGTGGCCACATCTTCGTTTTTCCAGGGCTCGCGCCCCACATAGCCAGGAAGTACGTAAGCCATGCACAGCAAGGCCAATGCCCAGCGCGGCAGTCTGCGCACTGCGGCTTGGGTGACGATGGCAGGGGTGGGGTGTTTCACTGGTGAAAGAGTCGGATCAGACCAAAAAAAAGCCGACATGATGTCGGCTTTTGTGTGCTTGCGTCCAGGGACGCAAGTGCGAAATTACTTGGCAGCAGCCGCACCGCGTGCAAAGCGGTTGCGGAATTTTTCCACGCGGCCACCCATGGTGTCCACGCTCTTTTGTGTACCGGTATAGAAGGGATGGGATTCGCTGGATGTATCGAGCTTGAAGAGAGGCAGGTCACGGCCATCTTCCATCTTGATCATCTCTTTGGTGTTGGCGCATGAGCGCGTTACAAACTTGAAGCCATTGGACAAGTCCATAAAGCAAACATCGCGGTAGTTGGGGTGAATGCCATCTTTCATTTCGATTCCTTTGATTCAGTTGCGACAGCCGCCGTCCTGAACGGTTCAGACGGCACTTGTCGCGGAAATGGGACGTGTTGTCCCGGCATGGTTTTTTGCCGACTTGATCACCGTCAGGTTGATCCGACTTTAAGCAGGAGCAACCAAGGTGCCGCTAAACAGCAAAGCCTGAGATTATCGCATGTCCGGGTGATAACGCGGTGCGGCTTACCCGCCACGGCGCATCATGTCGAAAAATTCAGAATTGTTTTTGGTGGATTTCATGCTCTTGAGCACCATTTCCATCGCCTCAATTTCATCCATGTTGTACATGAATTGGCGCAATATGCGTGTTTTTTGCAGAATTTCCGGCTGCAAAAGCAGTTCTTCGCGTCGTGTTCCGCTGCGATTGAGCTGGATGGATGGAAACACCCGCTTCTCATAGAGTCGGCGATCCAGGTGAATTTCGCAGTTGCCTGTGCCCTTGAACTCTTCAAAAATCACTTCATCCATGCGGCTTCCGGTGTCAACCAGAGCGGTTGCAATGATGGTGAGTGAGCCGCCTTCTTCAATTTTTCTGGCTGCACCAAAAAACCGTTTTGGCCGCTGCAATGCATTGGCATCCACACCGCCTGTCAGCACTTTTCCGGAAGAGGGCAGTACGTTGTTGTAGGCGCGGGCCAGGCGGGTGATGGAGTCAAGCAGGATGACCACATCTTTTTTCAGTTCAACCAGGCGTTTGGCGCGTTCAATCACCATTTCTGCCACATGCACATGGCGGGCAGCGGGTTCATCGAAGGTGGATGCAATCACTTCGCCACGCACCGTGCGCTGCATTTCGGTCACTTCTTCCGGGCGCTCATCCACCAGCAGCACCATCAGTTCCACTTCTGGGTGATTGGATGTGATGGCGTGGCAGATGTGTTGCATCATGACCGTCTTGCCGCTCTTGGGCGGGGCCACAATCAGTGCCCGTTGCCCTTTGCCAATGGGGGCAATGATGTCGATCACACGGCCCGTGATGTTTTCATCGCTCTTGATGTCACGCTCCAGCCGCATCTGTTCTTTCGGGAACAGCGGCGTGAGGTTTTCAAACATGATTTTGTGTTTGTTGTCCTCGGGCGGCAAGCCGTTGATTTTGTCCAGCTTGTTCAGCGCAAAGTAGCGTTCACCGTCTTTGGGGATGCGGACTTCACCCTCAATCATGTCACCCGTGTGCAGGTTGAAGCGCCTGATCTGGCTGGGGGAGATGTAGATGTCGTCTGTGGATGCGTTGTAGCTGGTGTCCGGGGCGCGCAAGAAGCCAAATCCGTCTGGAAGAACTTCCAGCACGCCATCGGCGAAAACCTGCTCTCCAGCTTTGGCCCGTTTTTTGATGATCGCAAACATCAATTCTTGTTTGCGCATGCGTCCTGTATTTTCGATTTCAAGGGCTTCGGCCTGTTTGAAAACTTCGGAAACGTGGAGGGCTTTGAGTTCGGAAAGGTGCATGGAAACCCCTGTGCGGAGCCGGATCAAGATGTGGGAAATGGCCCGTAGATTTCTGGGCTGGAGAGGTATGCAAGCAGGTGAGCGTGTAAGCCGCCGGTTGCATGAGTGCGGGCAGTTGTTTGCCGCAATTGATGTGATTATAGAGCGTGACTGCGCAGGTCAACGCTGAAAACGATGTACAAACAAAACAGAATGGAATGCCCGCAGGGGCGGGCATTCGGCTGCAAATCAGACCAATTGCTGATCAATGAAGGCTGTCAGTTGGGTTTTGCTCATGGCTCCCACTTTGGTAGCGGCCAATTGACCGTCTTTGAAAACCATCAGCGTGGGGATACCACGGATACCGTACTGAGCCGGGACTGCGCGGTTCTCATCCACATTCATTTTGGTGACGGAGACACGGCCTTCATATGTTTTGGACACATCGTCCAGAATAGGGGCAATCATTTTGCAGGGGCCACACCATTCAGCCCAGAAGTCCACCAGCACAAGGCCAGAAGCTTTGAGTACATCTGCTTCAAAAGAAGCGTCGGAAACGTGTTTGATCAGGTCGCTGGCCATTTCAAATCCTATCAAGTGGGGTTAAATGCGCAGATGGGCACGGTTAAAGTTGGCCGAATTGTGACAGAAACACCCATTGGGCTGAATCGCTGCCAAGAATGCACAAGGGTTTGATGTGGCTCCTTTTTTTGTGAGAGAAATTTCTGTTGTCTGATTTATCCAATTGCCTTGAACCGTTTGCCTGCGCAGGCCCTTCTGGTGTCCCGCATTTCATTTCGGATGTGGACGTGGCCATTGTTGGCGCAGGGCCGGCTGGCTTGATGGCCGCCGAGGTTTTGGTCTCCCAGGGGCATCGCGTCCATGTGTTTGATCGGATGCCGTCTGCTGGGCGGAAGTTTTTGCTGGCTGGACGCGGTGGTTTGAATTTGACCCATTCAGAACCGATGAATCAGTTTATGGGCCGGTATGGGACTGGAGCCGAGTCGCTCGTGCCCATTCTGGAGGGTTTTGACAATCAGGCGGTGTGTGCCTGGGCTGCCTCGTTGGGAATTGATACGTTTGTGGGTTCTTCAGGCCGCGTCTTCCCATCGGATATGAAAGCGGCCCCGCTGTTGCGGGCCTGGCTTCACCGTTTGCGCCATCCGGTGAGCGGTGTGGGGGTGGTGTTTCACCACAGACACCGTTGGTTGGGTTGGTCAGATGGGGGGCAGTTGGTGTTTGACACACCTTCTGGCTCCGTGCATGTGAATGCCCGTGCAACGGTGCTGGCGTTGGGAGGGGGCAGCTGGTCGCGATTGGGCTCGGATGGCTCCTGGGTTGGGCCACTTGTGGATGCGGGTGTGCAGGTTGTGCCATTGGAGGCCAGCAATTGCGGGTTCGGTGTGGATGGGGGGTGGAGTGGGTTTTTCCATGAAAAATATGCTGGATCACCACTCAAATCGATCGCCCTTCATGTGCCGGCCCAGCATGAGCAGGGGGAGTCGGCCCCCGCCTGGTTTGCCCGCCGGGGCGAATGTGTGGTGACCACCACTGGCCTGGAAGGCAGTGTGGTGTACGCCGCATCCTCGGCCATTCGCCGAGCCATCAAAATCAATGGTCATGCCCTGATTCACCTTGATCTGTTGCCCGATTGGTCATTTGAGCGGGTATTGGCCGCTGTGGGTGCGTCCAGGGGCTCTCGATCGCTGAGTTCGCACCTGAAGAGTCGCTTGAAGCTGGATGGTGTGAAGATGGGTTTGTTGCATGAGCAGTTGACACCTGAATCCATGCGTGATCCCCGTACCTTGGCGGCAGCCATCAAGGCCTTGCCGATCAAACTGAGCCAGCCGCGCCCAATCGATGAAGCCATCAGTACCGCAGGGGGCGTGTGTTTTGATTCCATGACGGCAGATGCCATGCTGCTCGCCAAGCCGGGCGTGTTCTGTGCCGGAGAAATGCTGGACTGGGATGCCCCCACAGGAGGCTATTTGTTGACGGCTTGTCTGGCGACTGGCCGTTGGGCCGGGTTGGCTGCGGCCCGTTACCTGGGTGATCAGACTCTTGTGCGAACCGGCAAGGCGCATTTATCGGGTTAGAATCGTGGGCTTTTCGGCTCCTCTGGTCAGCCGCCCAGGATTGCGTTGGACACACCACCGCAACATCCCGGGCCTTTAGTGCAGCGTGACCACGAACCTGATTGGAAAACCATGAACATCATCCAAGCTCTTGAGCAAGAAGAAATTGCTCGCCTGAACAAAGTCATCCCTTCTTTCGCGCCTGGTGACACGGTCATCGTCAGCGTGAACGTGGTGGAAGGCAACCGCAAGCGTCTGCAGGCTTACGAAGGCGTGGTCATTGCCCGCCGCAACCGTGGTCTGAACAGCAGCTTCATCGTGCGCAAAGTCTCCAACGGAGAAGGCGTTGAGCGTACATTCCCCCTGTACTCTCCCCGCATTGCCAAGATCGAAGTCAAGCGCCGTGGCGATGTGCGCCGCGCCAAGCTGTACTACCTGCGTGACCGCAGCGGCCGTTCAGCTCGCATCAAGGAAAAGCTGGGCGCATAAAGCCTGGTTGCATTCCCAAAAAAAAGCCGCTTCAAGCGGCTTTTTTTGTTTCTTCAGCCCCCTCAGCGCCGACGACCACCCCCGCCCAGCAGGCTGCCCAGTACGCCGCGCAGCAGTTCTTTGCCCACGGTGGTGCCGATGGATCGGACTGCTGATTTGGCCATGCTTTGCACCAAGCCATCGCGTTGCCCACCTCTGGGCCCGGTGGAGCCGAACAGCAAATCATTGACTCCAGCCATCAGACCACCGTCGTTGCCTTGTCCGTTGCCAGAGCCTGCTGACGTACCCGTACCCACTGAGCCGTTGCCCTGTGCCTGTTTTTTCAACAGTTCATAGGCCGATTCCCTGTCCAGCGCTTTTTCGTAAATACCCGCCACCAGCGAGTTGCTCAACAGAACCTGGCGCTGTACGGCCGTGATGGGCCCCAGCTGGCCCGATGGCGGAACAATGTAGGCCCGCTCGGTCACGCTGGGGCGGCCCTTGTCGTCCAGAAAGCTCACCAGGGCCTCACCGACTGCCAGCTCGGTGATGGCTGCCTCAATGTCCAGGCCTGGCTTGGGGCGCATGGTCTGGGCAGTGGCTTTGACCGCTTTCTGGTCACGGGGCGTGAACGCGCGCAGTGCATGCTGCACCCGGTTGCCCAGCTGGGCCAGTACGCTGTCCGGGATGTCCAGCGGGTTCTGCGTGACGAAGTACACCCCCACGCCTTTGGAGCGCACCAGGCGCACCACCAGCTCGATGCGCTCGATCAGCGCCTTGGGCGCGTCGGCAAACAGCAGGTGGGCCTCGTCAAAAAAGAACACCAGCTTGGGTTTTTCCAGGTCGCCCACTTCGGGCAGCATTTCAAACAGTTCGCTCAGCATCCACAGCAGGAAGGTGGAATACAGCTTGGGCGAATTCATCAGCTTGTCGGCCGCCAGAATGTTGATCATGCCCAGACCCTGTGCATCGGTCTGCATGAAGTCTTCGATGTTGAGCATGGGCTCGCCGAAAAACACATCGCCGCCCTGTTCGCTCACCTGCAGCAGTGCCCGTTGAATGGCCCCGATGCTGGCCGAGCTGATGTTGCCGTATTCGGTGGTGAATTCCTTGGCGTTTTCGCCCACATGCTGGCACATGGCCCGCAGGTCTTTCATGTCCAGCAGCAGCATGCCCCGGTCATCGGCAATCTTGAACACCAGTTGAAGCACACCGGCCTGGGTGTCATTGAGGTTGAGCATGCGTGTCAGCAGCAGTGGCCCCAGATCACTGACTGTGGCCCGCACCGGGTGGCCCTGTTCGCCGAACACATCCCACAGCGTGGTGGGGAAGGCCTGGGGAATGGGCTGGGCCATGCCCCGCTCGGCCAGCACCTTGGCCAGCTTCTCGCCAATCTTGCCGGGCTGGGAAACCCCGGTCAGGTCACCCTTGATGTCGGCCATGAACACGGGCACGCCGATGCGGGAAAACTGCTCGGCAAGGGTTTGCAGGGTGACGGTTTTGCCGGTGCCGGTGGCTCCGGTGATCAGACCGTGGCGGTTGGCTTTGTCGGGGTGCAGCGCACACTCGGCGGTGGCATTGCGGGCGATGAGCATGGGTTCAATCATGAAAACCTCGGTGTGGGAAGTTCAAAAATGGGGCAAAAGTACAATCTGGGGCTGTTTTTGGCCGGATTGTGCAGGCTGACCGGATGGTCATCTGCCGCAGCGGCATCAGCGTATCTCAAATTCAAGAGGGTATTTCATGGCAGGTCATTCCAAATGGGCCAACATTCAGCACCGCAAAGGTCGCCAGGATGAAAAGCGCGGCAAGCTCTGGACGCGGGTCATCCGCGAAATCACGGTGGCGGCCCGCTCCGGTGGTGGCGATCTGAGTGCCAATCCCCGCCTGCGTCTGGCCATCGACAAGGCCAAAGCCGTCAACCTGCCTGCCGACCGCATCAAATACAACATCGACAAGGCGACCGGCAACCAGGAAGGTGTGAATTACGAGGAAATCCGCTACGAAGGCTACGGCATCGGCGGTGTGGCCGTGATTCTCGACACCATGACCGACAACCGCGTGCGCACCGTGGCCGAGGTGCGCCACGCCTTCAGCAAGCACGGTGGCAACCTGGGCACCGAAGGCTCGGTGGCCTTCCAGTTCAAGCATTGCGGTCAATTGGTGTTTGCGCCTGGTACCAGCGAAGACAAGGTGATGGAAGTGGCGCTCGAAGCCGGTGCCGAAGACGTGATCACCGATGAAGACGGTGCCATCGAGGTGCTGACCGCACCTGCCGATTTCGAGGCCGTGAAAAACGCCCTGGAGGCCGCTGGCCTGACCCCGGAAATGGCCGAAGTCACCATGCGTGCTGACAACACCATTGAGCTGGCGGGTGAAGATGCCGTGCGCATGCAGAAGCTGCTGGATGTGCTTGAAGACCTGGACGATGTGCAAAACGTCTTCCACAACGCGGCCTTGTCAGAATGAGCGCCGCAGTACAAGCCCAGGCCGGGCAACAGGCCATGAAGGTGCTGGTGGTTGGCGGCGGTGGCCGCGAGCACGCGCTGGCTTGGAAACTCAAGCAAAGCCCGTCGGTGGCCCAGGTATTTGTGGCTCCCGGCAACGGCGGCACCGCCCGCGATGCCGACCTGACCAACATCGCCATCACCGATGTGGTGGCCCTGCGCGAATGGGCCCAGGCCAACGGCATCGACCTGACCGTGGTTGGCCCCGAGGCACCGCTGGCCGGTGGCTTGGTGGATGAGTTCCGTGCGCACAGCCTGCCGGTATTCGGCCCCACCAGGGCCGCAGCGCAGCTCGAAAGCTCCAAGGCCTTCTCCAAGGCATTCATGCAGCGCCACGGCATCCCCACCGCTGCCTACGACACCTTCACCGATGCCAGCGCAGCCCACGCCTACATCGACCGCATGGGTGCTCCCATCGTGGTCAAGGCCGACGGTCTGGCCGCAGGCAAGGGCGTGGTGGTGGCCATGACCCTGGCCGAGGCCCACGAGGCTGTGGACTTCATGCTGGAAGGCAACAAATTCGGCGTTCAGCACAACGCAGGCGGTGCCCGTGTGGTGATCGAGGAGTTTTTGCAGGGTGAAGAGGCCAGCTTCATCGTGGTGTGCGATGGCATCACCGTGCTGCCGCTGGCCACCTCGCAGGATCACAAGCGCCTGCTCGATGCCGACCAGGGCCCCAACACAGGTGGCATGGGGGCGTACTCGCCCGCACCGGTGGTCACGCCCGAAGTGCATGACAAAGCCATGCGCGAAATCATCCTGCCCACTGTGCAAGGCATGGCGGCAGACGGCATTCCGTACACCGGCTTTCTGTATGCGGGCCTGATGATCACGCCAGCGGGCGATGTGAAGACACTGGAGTTCAACTGCCGCATGGGCGACCCCGAAACCCAGCCCATCCTGATGCGGCTGCAATCTGACCTGGCTGCTGTGCTGCTGGCCGCTGCCAACCAGCAACTCGCAGGCACCGAGCTGAGCTGGGACAGCCGCTGCGCCCTGGGCGTGGTGCTGGCAGCCGATGGCTACCCGCTGACACCGCGCAAGGGCGATGCCATCACCGCCTTGCCTGTGGACACGGCTGAAGCGGTGGTCTTCCATGCTGGCACCCAGCTGGTTGAGGGCGAGCTGCAAACATCGGGTGGCCGGGTGCTGTGCGCCACGGCACTGGGAACCACGGTACGGCAGGCCCAGGCCAATGCCTATGCCCTGGTACAAGGTGTGTCGTTTGCAGGCATGCAATACCGCACAGACATTGGCTACCGCGCACTGGACTGATCTGCACCTTATTCGGTCTCTTTTTTGAAACTCAAGCTTTCTTCCATGCGCCAGAATCCGCACGAAAACCTCGCCACTCCCCAGGCCCAGACCGTCCGCGCCTACCTGACCGATCTGCAAAACCGCATCACCACGGCCATTGCCGAAGTAGACGGCAAAGCCTTTCTGGAAGATGCCTGGAGCAAACCATCGGGTGAGGCCTTGCAGGGCAACGGCATCACCCGCATCCTGGAGGGCGGGGCGGTGTTCGAGCGGGCAGGGTGCGGGTTCTCCCATGTCACCGGGCCGCGCCTGCCACCGTCGGCCACCCAGCACCGGCCCGAGCTGGCCGGGGCACCGTTCGAGGCCATGGGCGTGTCGCTGGTGTTCCATCCCCGCAACCCCTATGTGCCCACGGTCCACATGAACGTGCGCATGATTTCGGCCACACCTGTGGGCGGTGGCGACCCGGTGTGCTGGTTCGGTGGCGGCATGGACCTCACGCCCTACTACGGGTTTGAGGAGGATGCGCAGCACTTCCACCGCGTGTGCCAGCAGTCTCTGGCCCCGTTCGGCGACGACAAATATTCCCGCTTCAAGACCTGGTGCGACGACTATTTCTGCCTGAAACACCGCAATGAACAGCGCGGCGTGGGTGGTGTGTTCTTCGACGATTTCTCGGAGCTGGGTTTCGAGCAGAGCTTTGCCATGATGCGCAGCGTGGGTAGTGCCTTCCTTGATGCCTACCTGCCCATCGTCGAGCGCCGCAAGGACATGCCCCACGGCGAGCGGGAGCGCGAGTTCCAGCTCTACCGCCGTGGCCGCTATGTCGAATTCAACCTCGTGTGGGATCGGGGCACGCACTTCGGCCTGCAGTCGGGTGGCCGCAGCGAGTCCATCCTGCTGTCCATGCCACCGCTGGTGAGCTGGGCCTATGCCAGAAAGCCCGAAGCGGGCACGCCCGAACACCGCCTGTACACCGATTTTCTGGTCAGGCGCGAGTGGGTCTGACGGCGATGGCGGGAGTCCCTGTGGCTCTGTGCATCAGAGGGAGCAAGACCCGTGAGAATGCTTCCAAAATTGGCGGTGTTGGCATGATTTTGCGGACAAAGCTACAATCGTGGTAGCTGACAGACCAAACATGACAAGCGCACCAGCGCAAAAAAGTCTCAAAATCGAAGGGCCTGACGGTCGCTCGGCCCCTTCTGCACTGCGTTTGAACTGGCTGCCCCAGGAACCGCGTTCCACGCAGGTACGTACCAGTTTGGCCGGTGATGCCAGCCCCAACCAGCCCATGTTGACCCTGGTGCCCGCCAGCGTCGCACGCTATATTTCACAACACCAGCTTTACCTTACCGAATCCCCATGAGCGAAACCAAGCCCCGTAATACCGATGTCCAGAAACTCCAGCGTGCCATTGTGGATGGCCTGGAGGATGTGAAGGGGCAAGACATTGTGGTGTTCAACACCGAGCACCTTTCTCCGCTGTTCGAGCGCGTCATCATCGCCAGCGGTACGTCCAACCGCCAGACCAAGGCCCTGGCCTCCAGCATCTGCGAGGCCGTCAAGGATGCCGGTTTCCCCAAGCCCCGCATCGAAGGCGAAGGCAACGGCGAATGGATCATCGTGGATTGCGGAGCCGCTGTGGCCCACGTCATGCAGCCCAACATCCGCCAGTACTACCACCTGGAAGAAATCTGGGGTGGCAAAGTGGTGCATCTGAAGCTGGGTTCCGACAAAAAGAAACCCGTGGCCGAAGACGAAGCCCAGCCCGCAGCCAAGTCGCCAGCCCGCAAAAAGGCCACCAAGGCCGCAGCCGAATCGGATGCGGCTGACGCACCCAAGGCCAAACCGGCCAAGCCAGCTGCCAAAAAAGCCGCTGCCACCAGCAAGGCTGCCCCAGCCAAAGCGTCAGCTGCACCAGCGGCCAAGACCGCCACCCGTTCCACCACAGCCAAGCCTGCGGCCAAAAAGACAGCCGCTGGCGATACAGCGGCTGCTGCGCCCGTCAAGATCAAAACCCTGGTGGTGGGCAAGCCCCCCGCCAAGAAGGCCGCTGCCGGCAAAACCACCGCCGCCCGCAAATCGCCTGCCCGCAAGTCATCCAGCTGATCGGGTGCGCCGGGCATGAAGCTGTCGATTGTGGCTGTGGGGCAGCGCATGCCCGACTGGGCGCAAACTGCCTATGACGACTACGCCAAACGCTTTCCACCCGACAGCCGGGTGGAACTGAAAACCGTCAAGACCGAGCCCCGAGGCTCCAAAACACTGCAAACGCTACTGCAAGCAGAGCGCAGCCGCATCGAGTCCGTGTTGGCCCGTGGCACCCGCGTGGTGGTGCTGGACGAGCGGGGCACCAGCCTGACCACGGTGGCCCTGGCCCAGCAGCTCAAACAGTGGCAGTTGCAGGGCGACGATGTGGCCTTCATCATCGGTGGCCCCGATGGGCTGGACCCCGAATTCAAGACCCAGGCCGCGCAGCGCATTCGCCTGTCCGACATGACCCTGCCGCACGCCATGGCCAGGGTGCTGCTGATCGAGCAGATCTACCGCGCATGGTCGGTCAACCACAACCACCCCTACCACCGCGAATGACGGTGGCTGGTGCCCCGACTCCATCCCATGCACGCTTCTTCTGCGCCTGTTTCACCGTCTGAGGCCGTCCCCTTGTCAGCCCTGGCATCACCAGCCTTCATCTACCTGGCCTCGCAGAGCCCGCGCCGCCTGCAACTGTTGCAGCAGTGGGGTGTGCGGTGCGAGCTGCTGCTGCCTGCTGCGGGCGAAGATGCCGAGGCTCTGGAGGCCGTGCTGCCCGGCGAGGCCCCGCGCAGCTATGTGCAGCGCGTCACCCGGCTGAAGCTGGATGCCTCCCTGGCTCGCTTGCGCCAGCGTGGCCTGCCCCCGGCCCCTGTGCTCTGTGCCGACACCACCGTGGCACTGGGGCGGCGCATCCTGGGCAAGCCTGCCACGGCTGACGAGGCCAGGGCCATGCTGACCAGCCTTTCTGGCCAGCGGCACCGGGTCATGACGGCGGTGGCTGTGGGCTGA
>CALMMY010000013.1 GCA_937868695.1 uncultured Comamonadaceae bacterium | reverse complement strand
GGTGAGCCGTCCGACAATCTCTGCTCGCAGTGTGCGGAGGACGGCTCACCCCTTGCACGGGCGCAGAGCGAGGTAACGCCATCGCAATCCCCACCCCCATCAACATGTCGAAATGCTGCCATCGGTCAGGACTGCCGCACTGCCTGCGGTTTTGCGGAGTGCTGCGTCCCTGCGGTTGGACCATACAAAGGTGTACAGACACAGTGAACAGGCGAAAAAAAACGCCGCCCGGAGGCAGCGCTTTTTGCAGGCGAGGGCAGGGTGCATCCGCAGGGGATGCCCACCATCAGATCTTGCCGACCAGATCCAGCGAAGGAGTCAGGGTGGCAGCGCCGGTGTTCCACTTGGCGGGGCACACCTGGCCGGGGTTGGCGGCGGTGTACTGGGCGGCCTTCAGCTTGCGCAGGGTTTCTTTCACATCACGGGCGATTTCGTTGGAATGCACTTCCATCGTCTTGATGATGCCGTCTGGGTTGATGACGAAGGTGCCGCGCAGTGCCAGGCCTTCTTCGGCAATGTGAACGCCGAAGGCGTTGGTCAGGGTGTGGGTAGGGTCGCCCACCAATGGGAACTTGGCCTTGCCCACGGCGGTGGAGGTTTCGTGCCACACCTTGTGCGAGAAGTGGGTGTCGGTGGTGACGATGTACACCTCGGCACCGGCTGCCTGGAACTCGGCGTAGTTGTCAGCTGCGTCTTCGATTTCGGTGGGGCAGTTGAAGGTGAAGGCTGCGGGCATGAAGATCAGCACGGACCACTTGCCTTTGAGGCTGGCATCGCTGACTTCAATGAACTCGCCCTTGCCGCCACGGTTGACGAAAGCGGTGGTTTTGAAAGGCTGGACTGCGGTGTTGATCAGGGACATGAAAAATCTCCTTGGGTAAATGGGTGCGAAATGAAAACTGAACCTTGATTTCGCTGCCAGCCCCACCACTCGGGCGGGTCTGTCTGTCAGCGATGGGTCAAAGTATAGGCAGCTTCTATGGGTTGTGGCTTTTGTTATTCCTAAGCTATGAATAGCTTTTTTTTATGGCGATGGATCGCATGCAGTGCGTCACACCCCATCAGAACGGAAACAGCCTGAAGCACACGATGGCCACGATGGTGGGGGGCAAGGCCCCCAAAAACAGGCTGAGCGGGGAAATGGCCCCCTCGTGGAATGTGCCTTTCAGAATGGAAGCGCCCGCCGGGTTGGGCGCGTTGGCGATGATGGTCAGGCCGCCGCCGGTCACGGCTCCGGTCAGCACAGCGTATTTGAATTCGGGGCTCAGGCCCTCTACCAGCGAAGCCAGGTAGGTGAGTGCCGCGTTGTCGGTGATGGCAGTGAGCGCCGTGGCACCGAAATACACCGTGGTGGCATCCATGCTCAGCAGAACGGGTTGCAGCCACCATTGCTGCATGCCACCCAGCACCACCAGACCACCCAGAAAGAAGGCCACCAGCAAGCCTTCACGCAGGATCAGCCGTTCCTGGTGCGCCGGGTAGGCCGTGGCCACGCCCATGAACAGCAGAA
>CALMMY010000012.1 GCA_937868695.1 uncultured Comamonadaceae bacterium | reverse complement strand
GGTGGCGGTGGCCGCTTTGGCTTTGCCTATTTTGACGATGCCATCGTCCACACCTATGTGGATGAGGCCGTGGATTCCGCCCTCACCAACCTGGAATCGCGCCCTGCGCCCGCTGGCAACATGACCGTGGTGCTGGGCCCCGGCTGGCCCGGCGTGCTGCTGCACGAGGCCGTGGGCCACGGGCTGGAAGGCGACTTCAACCGCAAGGGCTCCAGCGCCTTCAGTGGCCGCATCGGCCAGCGCGTGGCGGCCAAAGGCGTGACCGTGCTCGACGACGGCACCATTGCCGACCGCCGTGGCAGCCTGAACGTGGACGATGAGGGCTGCCCCAGCCAGCGCAATGTGCTGATCGAGGACGGCATCCTCAAGGGCTACATCCAGGACAGCCTCAACGCCCGCCTGATGGGAGTCAAGCCCACCGGCAATGGCCGTCGCGAGAGCTACGCCCACACCCCCATGCCCCGCATGACCAACACCTACATGCTGGGTGGCGACAAAGACCCGCAGGAAATCATCGCCAGCATCAAAAAGGGGCTGTACGCCACCAACTTCGGCGGCGGGCAGGTGGACATCACCAGCGGCAAGTTCGTGTTTTCTGCCAGCCAGGCCTATTGGGTGGAGAACGGCCAGATCCAGTACCCCGTCAAGGGGGCCACGCTCATCGGCAACGGCCCCGAGGCGCTGACCCGCATCAGCATGATCGGCAACGACATGAAGCTCGACAGCGGCGTGGGCGTGTGCGGCAAAGAAGGCCAGAGCGTGCCCGTGGGCGTGGGCCAGCCCACGCTGCGCATCGACGGCCTGACGGTGGGCGGAACGGCCTGAAACCAAGTACGGAATGGTCAGTCGGGTGCGTGGTGCCAACCGCACACTGTCAGTCCCGCTGAAAACCTTTGTGCTACATTGCCAGCCCATGCACACGGCTCGTTTCTTTTTTGGCTACTTTTGGTTCTCACGCACACACGGCGGTCGAGAGATCAAGGGCTGAGCAAAACAGACAGCGCCCTGAGCACCTCAAGCAAACCGCCGGAACCCCGGCGGTTTTTTTTTGTTCGTTCCATTGATCCAGTCAACCGCAGAGAGAGTGTCATGAATGCATCCGCCAGCCCCCAGCGTCCAGAGTCCTGGTCATCCGCCGTCGAGAGAACCAGCCAGACCGACGACGAACGCATCAAGGACATCACCGTGTTACCTCCTCCCGACCACCTGATCCGCTTTTTCCCCATCCGTGGCACCGCCACTGAAAAGCTCATCGCCCGCACCCGCAAGCACATCCACCAGATCATGCACGGCAAGGACGACCGCCTGCTGGTCATCGTCGGCCCCTGTTCCATCCACGATCCGGCTGCCGCCATCGACTACGCCCGCCGCCTGAAGCTCATGCGTGACAAGTACGCCGACACGCTGGAAATCGTGATGCGCGTCTATTTCGAGAAACCCCGCACCACCGTGGGCTGGAAGGGGCTGATCAACGACCCCTACATGGACCAGAGCTTCCGCATCGACGAAGGCCTGCGCATGGCCCGCCAGCTGCTGATCGAGATCAACCGCCTGGGCCTGCCCGCTGGCAGCGAGTTTCTCGACGTGATTTCTCCCCAGTACATCGGCGACCTGATTGCCTGGGGGGCCATCGGTGCCCGCACCACCGAGAGCCAGGTTCACCGCGAGCTGGCATCCGGCCTGTCGGCCCCCATCGGCTTCAAGAACGGCACCGACGGCAACATCCGCATCGCCACCGATGCGATCCAGGCCGCCTCCCGTGGCCACCATTTCCTGTCGGTCCACAAAAACGGGCAGGTCGCTATTGTGCAAACCAACGGCAACAAGGATTGCCACGTCATCCTGCGCGGTGGCAAAACCCCCAACTACGATGCCGCCAGCGTGGCCACCGCCTGCCAGGAGCTGAAAGAAGCCAAGCTGCACCCCAGCCTGATGGTGGACTTCAGCCATGCCAACAGCTCCAAAAAGCACGAAAAACAGCTGGATGTGGCCCGTGACATTGCCGGGCAAATCGCTGGCGGCTCGCACAACGTGTTTGGCGTGATGATCGAAAGCCACATCGAAGCCGGTGCCCAGAAGTTCAGCCCCGGCAAGGATGACCCCGAGCAGCTCATCTACGGCAAGAGCATCACCGATGCCTGCCTGGGCTGGGGCGACACGGAAACCGCGCTGGAAGTGCTGTCTAAGGCTGTTCGCACCCGCCGGGGCTGAGGCTCATGCGTTGAATGGCGCACGCAGGCCTCGTGATGCGGTCTGCTGTGGTTTGGTTTGTGCCATGTCAAAGATGGCTGCTTTACAGGCCATGACAGGAGGGCGTTGTTGCAAAATGAAGTCCTCTTGAATTGCACATGACAAAGGAAACCACACCATGCACAGCGAAGTGAGCGTCAGCTGGGGCGAAGCCGCCATTTACCGTTTTGATCTGGAAGAACAACCGCCCATGACCCATGAAGCAGCCCGTGCCTGGCTGGACGAGCAGTTTGTGGCTCTGGAGTGCGAGCCCATCCGGGCCTCCGGCAAGGTGCTGATGGCCGACAAGGTGGTGGCCGTGGCCCAGGGGGCTGGCCAGGACAAGTTTGCGCTGCCCGAGAACCACGCCTGGGCCCTGGCGTTTGCTTCTGCCGCCAAGGCTGCCCTGGGCAAGCCCGTGGTGCGGGTGGATGTGCCCGCATTGGCCATCGGGTACTGATCAAGCTCAAGTCGTTTTTTCGTCCAGCAGCGTTTCTGCGCGGTGCTCTGGCTCTTCCAGGTGGGCCACATCACCCCAGCCCACCAGTGTGAGGCTGTCGGGGGTCCACAGCAGGCGGTTGATGGCGGCGTTTTTCAGCAGCCAGCTGCGTGGGGCTTGCAGCTCCAGTCCGGTGGCAGCGCGGTAGATGATGTCGAGCACGCCACCGTGGGCCACCACGGCGATGTGCTCGCCCATGTGGCGGCTGGCCAGTGCGTCGAGTGTGGACAGGATGCGCTGTTGCAGCACCAGCAGTGACTCCCCTCCTTGCGGTGACCACTCGGGCACACGGGTGCGCCACAGCCTGGCTTCCTCGGGGTGCTCGGTTTCGATTTCAGCCCAGGTTTTGCCTTCCAGCTCGCCAAAGCTGCGCTCGCGCAGGCCAGTGTGCGGTTGCACAGTCAAGCCCTGCAACCTGGCTACGGCGGCTCCGGTGGCGAAGGCACGTTTCAGGTCGCTCGCATATACCGCCGTCAGTTGTTGGTCGGACAGAGCGGCCGCCAGTCGCTCAGCTTGCCAGCGGCCTGTGTCGTTCAGGTCAATGTCGGTGTGGCCCTGGATGCGGGTGTCCTGGTTCCAGGCGGTTTCGCCGTGGCGAAGCACGATCAGTCGGGTGGCTTGCATGGTGGTCATGCCTTTTGACGGGCTGGGTGGTTGAGGGTGCAATGGCTTGGCAGTGCCGCGCCAGATGGTGCGTGCGACTTTACTCTGGCAGTCTGTGGTGCCCGGCATCCGTCGCGCCCGCGCCAGTGGGCTGTGGAAACTCGGGGCACACTACAGCGCCCTGTGATTGCCCCGCTCCCACCATCTCCACTCCGATTGCACGCATGCACCCCGCCACATCCTCCCCCCACCGCTGGCTGAAAGACTTTGTGCTGCTGGCGGCCATCTGGGGATCGTCGTTCCTGTTCATGCGCCTGGCCGTGGTGGAGTGGGGCACGCTGCCCACGGCGGCCATGCGGGTGGTGGTGGCCTCGCTGTTTCTGTGGCCCCTGCTGCACCGGCGCGGGTTGGTGCCGCAGTTGCGGCAACACTGGAGGCCGGTGTTTCTGGTGGGGCTGCTCAACTCCGGCATTCCGTTTGCCTGCTATGCGTTTGCGCTGCTCTACATCAGCACCGGGCTGTCGTCCATCCTCAATGCCACGGTGCCGCTGTTCGGTGCGCTGGTGGCCTGGGTCTGGCTGAAAGACCGGCCCAACGGCCCGCGCCTGCTGGGCCTGGTCATCGGTTTTGCGGGTGTGGCTCTGCTGGCTTCGGGCAAGGCCAGTTTCAAGCCCGATGCCTCGGGCATGGCCTCGGGCTGGGCGGTGCTGGCCTGCCTGCTGGCCACCTCGTGCTACGGCGTGGCCGCCAGTTTCACCAAAAAATACCTCACGGGCCTGCCGCCGCTGGTCACGGCCACCGGCAGCCAGGTGGGGGCCAGCCTGGGCCTGGCGCTGCCCGCTGCACTGACCTGGCCTGCGCAGGTGCCCGGTCTGACGGCCTGGGGCGCGGTGCTGGTGCTGGGGGTGCTGTGTACGGGCGTGGCCTACATCCTGTACTTCCGCCTGATTGAAACCGCCGGGCCAGCCAAGGCGCTGTCGGTGACGTTTGTGGTGCCGGTGTTTGCGGTGGCTTACGGCGTGCTGCTGCTGGGCGAGACGGTCACGCTCTGGATGCTGGGCTGCGGGCTGGTGATTCTGCTGGGCACGGCCCTGTCCACCGGGGTGCTGGGCCAGCCACGGCGCTGAGGGGTGCTCAGCGCGGAATGTCGATGTTGACTTGCTGCACGCCTGCCTGGGGTGCGGGGAAGCCGGTCAGCGCGGCTTCCAGCATGGCCCGCCACAGGGCCGGGCTGTCGCGCCAGCGGCCATCGTGGGCGGCGCTGGTTTCATACACCACGCGGCCCGTGCTGCCATCGCGCACCAGCAGCGTGAGCTTGCGCACGTAGTACGGCATGTCGAAGCTGTACAGGCCACCCAGCTGTATGCCCACGCCCGCGTTGCTGGCGCTCACGCCCCAGCGTGGCCACACACGGTCGCGCGGGTCGTCCCAGGGGGCGCGGGGCAGGGTGGTGGTGCTGGCCAGTACCTGCACCCGCCAGGGGGCGGGCTGGCTGGCAGCGGGCAGCGGGGTACTGGTTTGCCAGCCGTGGCGGGCCAGCACCTCGGCGGCCAGGGTTTCCAGCGCAGTCTGGCTGTCGGCCAACGCTGCACCGGCTTGCGACGGCGTTCTCTCGAACACGTAGCTGGCTGTGCTGGCGGGCAGAGCGGTGGTGCCCCACTGGGCATGGCTTTCCACCTGGCTGTCCACCCGCATCACGCTGGCGCAGCCCAGGTTCAGGGCCAGCACCACGCCCGCCAGCAGCCAGCGGCCTGTTCGGCGCATCTCAGCTCTCCAGGGGCGCAGAGGCCGGGCTGGGGGTGATGCGGATGATCTGCACCTCCGGCAGGGCGCTGGCCACATCGGCGGGCTCGGGCAGATCGTCGGCATCGAAGGCCTTGTCGCCATCCTCGCTGGCCACGCCGGTGGGCACCAGGGTCTCGAACGGGAACAGTTTGCGGTCCATCAGGTGGCTGGGCACCACGGTCTGCATGGCCCGCAGCATGTTGTCCAGCCGCCCCGGAAACTTCTTGTCCCACTCCTTGAGCATGTTGCCCACCTGCTTGCGTTGCAGGTTTTCCTGGCTGCCGCACAGCGTGCAGGGGATGATGGGGAATTCTTTCACCTGTGCCCAGCGGATCAGGTCTTTCTCGGCCACATAGGCCAGCGGGCGGATGACGGTGTGCTGTCCGTCGTCGCTCACCAGCTTGGGTGGCATGCCCTTGAGCTTGGCCCCGAAAAACATGTTCAGAAACAGCGTGGCCAGCATGTCGTCGCGGTGGTGACCCAGTGCGATTTTGGTGGCCCCCAGCTCTCTGGCCACCCGGTACAGAATGCCCCGGCGCAGGCGGCTGCACAGGCTGCACATGGTTTTGCCGGGCTCGATCTTTTCCTTGACGATGGAATAGGTGTCTTGGTTTTCGATGTGGAAAGGTACCCCCAGCTTGGTCAGGTACTCGGGCAGGATGTGCTCGGGGAAGCCCGGCTGCTTCTGATCGAGGTTGACGGCAATCAGCTCGAAGCGCACCGGCGCACGCGCCTGGAGTTTGAGCAGGATGTCGAGCAGGCCGTAGCTGTCCTTGCCCCCCGAGAGGCAAACCATCACCCGGTCGCCCTCGCCGATCATGTTGTAGTCAACGATGGCCTGGCCGGTCAGGCGGCACAGGCGTTTTTCGAGTTTGTGGTTTTCGCGTTCGATGTTCATGGGGTGTGTTCAGTGGATGCGGTTGCAGCAATCGCTGCTGCATCTTCGGGAATGGCGTGCTCAAACAGGTCGGCCAGCCTATCCAGTTTCTGGCTGACTTCCGAGGAAATGCTTTGCGGGTTGACCAGTGGCACCAGCCTGTGCAGCTCACCTTTTTTCAGCAGCATCTGTCCCCCCAGCCGTTGGGCGAGTCGGCGGAAAAACTCTTCTGCCAGGGTGCTGAGTTTGCGCCGCTCTGTTTTGGCTTCCCACACCAGGCGCGACATTTGGGCTGGCGATTGTTTCCAGGTTTCAAAGTCCGCCTGGATTCCCTCAAACACCTGCTCCAGCACCAGTGTGTCCAGCACTTCGTCAATTTCTGCGGTGAATCCGCTGAACAGATCCATGTCTTTGTAGTCGGCACGGGCATATTCACGCAGCACATCGGGAGTGATGAAGTAGTTTTCTGCTTCATACCGCTTCCAGTAGGTGATGCTCAATGGGCCGGTTGTGCCTTGCCGATTTCTGCCATCGTTGTCCAGAATCGCCAGGCCTTTTAACGACGGCAACAGGTTGCGCAGGCCATTGAAATGCTGTTGCGGGGTGATGCCGAAGCCACCTTCCACCCGTTCAAGTTCGGCATCCATGTCTTGCTGGGGATAGTTGTTCTGGACGTAAAAAGAATTGATGCGTTCATCCCACAATCCGGCTGCCCGGTGCCCCAGTCGCTCTGCCAGTGCCCGCAGCATGTCCACATCCGTTCCGCCTTCCACGTACAGCACGTAACCCCGTTCCCGTGCTTTCACATAGTGGTCTGCCCCGTAGTGCTTGAGGCTGTTGCGTATGTCCTGGGTTTTGGCCAGATCATCGGCTTTGCCATCCAGAAGCAGTGTCAGATTGCGGTCCAGTGCCTCGTCCAGAATGACCTCGGAATGGGTGACCATGACCACTTGCGACTTGTTTTCTGTGGCGATGTCGCGCAGCAGAACATACACCTGCTTTTGTCGCAGGATTTCAAGATGCGCATCGGGTTCATCCACCAGCAGCACGCTGCCTTTGTGCGAGTAAAGGTAAGCAAAAATCAGCAGCATCTGCTGAAATCCCCGACCAGAGGATGACACGTCCAGCGGTTCTTTGACGCTGGGCTGGCGGTAATGCAGCTCAATGCTGCCGCGTGAAGTTTCGCGAGGTTGTGACAGCGTGACCTGAAACAGCCGTTCCATCAGCGCAATGATGCGTTTCCAGTCGTCTTGGGACTCTCGTGCCACCATCAGGCAGAGGTTGCGCAGCACCTGCGCAGTCTGCCCCTGTCCTAGCAGCACATCAATGCGACCCGGCTGGAGAATGGGCTCCTCCACTTCCAGTCCGGACATGGGGTAGAGCAGTTCCACATTGAGTCGAGCCGCATGGCCAATCAATTCCAGGTTGCTGGCAACAGAGGCATCAGGTGTGCAGTAAATCAATTCATCGCCTTGATTGCGAAACCGCATGGACAGTGGGTGAACTGTTCCTTGGTACTCAACACCGACGGAGATGACAAGTGGTATAGCGTTGTTTCCTGTGCGCACCTGTGTGTTGTGCCAGAAGAAGCGGGTTCTCAGGACGGGGACGGCAACAATGTTCAGTCGGTTGATCGAGGTGGCTGTGCGCTCTTTGGCGGTCGAGTCTTTTCGTGCGTCGTACCAGGTCTGAACTGCCTGTGCCCACAAGGCGAGCGCCTGGATGGCACTGGTTTTTCCGCAGTTGTTGGGGCCAATCAGCACCGCTGGATGATCCAGTTCAATGCGTTGTTTGTCACCAAAGCGTTTGAAGTTTTCGATCTCTAGGTAGTGCAACAGTCGCATGGTGGTGGCTTCTCGCTGTGCTTGGTTGGAGAGATGGATGGGCTTTGGTGATGAACGATTTGTGCCGGGTGCTGGAGAGGCCCGCTCACCACTGCCCGCTTTGCATGCGGATGGCCACTTCGCAGTCTTCAAAAATTTCCAGCTTGGCGATTTTCA
>CALMMY010000011.1 GCA_937868695.1 uncultured Comamonadaceae bacterium | reverse complement strand
TCCACCAGCGCCAGGTCAGCAGCACAGCCGCTGCGCTCAGCCCGGTCAGCAGGCCCAGCCACACGCCTGCACCACCCCAGCCCAGCCTGAAGGCGAACCAGGCGCTCAGCGGGATGCCGAATCCCCAGTAGCCCACCGCTGCCATCAGCATGGGCACGCGGGTGTCGTGCAGACCGCGCAGCATGCCAGCGGCGACGGCCTGAGCGCCGTCCACCACCTGAAAGAGCGCGGCCAGCGCCAGAAACTGCGTGGCCACGGCCACCACCACCGCGTTGGCGGGCAGCGTCACGTCCATAAAGGCACCCAGCAGCCACAGCGGGGCGGCCAGCATCACCACGGCCATGCCCGCCATGAAGCCCACGCCCAGCACGAAGGCGCTCCAGCCCGCGCGGCGGATGTCGGCATCTGAATGCCCCGCACCCTGTGCCATCGCCACCCGGATGGTAGCCACCTGGCCGAAGCTCAGCGGCACCATGAAGCTGAGCGATGCAATCTGGATGGCCACCGCGTGCGCAGCCAGCTCGGCAGCCCCGATGCGGCCCATCATCATCACGGCGGCGTAGAAGATGGTGGTTTCGAAGGTGAAGGTCAGCGCAATCGGCAGGCCCAGCTTCAGCATGGGGCGCAACTGTGCCCAGGCAAGCGTGGCATCGGTGCGCAGCAGGTGGTAGGCGCGCAGCCGGGGGTGCAGCCAGGCCACCAGGGCCAGCCCGCCCACCATGAACACGCACGACAGCGTGCTGGCCAGCCCCGCGCCCGGCAGGCCCAGGGCCGGTGAACCCAGCCGACCGAACATCAGCGCCCACGCCAGCAGCGCGTTCACGCCGATGGCCAGCCCGGCCACCAGCATGGCCCAGCGTTGCAGGCCCATCGCGGCCAGCAGCGAGCGCAGCACCAGGTAGCCCAGGTAGGGCAGCAGCGCCCATTGCAGGGTGTGCATGAAGCTGGCCGCACTGGCCGCCGCAGCGGGCGACTGGCCCATCGCCAGCAGGATGGATTCGGTCTGCCACAGCAGGGCCCACATGGGCAGGCACACCAGCAGCGCCATCCACAGGCCGTGGTGGATGATGAGGCGCACTTCGCGCAGGGGGCGTTTGCGTTTGCCCAGCGCCGACGACACCATTGGCAGCGTGGCCGATACCAGGCCCATGCAGAAGATCATGACCCCGTGGTAGAGCGCGGTGGCCAGTGCGCCTGCGGCCAAGGCATCGGCCCCCAGGCGGCCCATCAGCATCACATCGGTGGCGGACAGGGCGGCCTGTGCCAGGTTGGCCAGCACCAGCGGCCAGCCCAGCAGCAGCGAGGCCCGCAGCTCGTCGCGCCAGGTGTGCGTGGCTGCGGTCAGCGGCCTTGCTCCAGCACAAAGCCCGCGTGCTCGTCCTGCGCCATGGCCTTGACCATGTGGGGCAGGGCTTCTTTGAGGGCGGCGGCCAGCACAAACGGCGGGTTGACCACAAACACGCCGCTGCCCGACAGGCCCACCGGCACACCGCGTGCGTTGCTCTGGCCCGACTTGACGCTCAGGCTGGCGTACAGCCAGGGCTTGCCTGCCTTGGCGGCGGTGTTCTTGAGCTTGCGCGGCAGGTCGTGCGCCTCGGGGCGGGCCACGATGGGGTGCCAGATCAGCGCACTGCCGGTGGCAAAGCGGGTGAGTGCATCACCCAGCATGTCCACCACCTTGCCGTAGTCGCTCTTGATTTCATAGCTGGGGTCGCACACCAGCAAACCACGGCGCGATGGCGGGGGAAGCAGGGCGCGCACGCC
The DNA here is from genome assembly GCA_937868695.1 of uncultured Comamonadaceae bacterium. GTDB lineage: Bacteria > Pseudomonadota > Gammaproteobacteria > Burkholderiales > Burkholderiaceae_C > UBA2334. Next base: position 6,217 of record CALMMY010000011.1, on the reverse strand, counting down.
GGTGAAGCCGTCGGCCACGCGCAGCGTCATGATGCGGCGGCTGTCGCGCTGGGCCACCAGGCCGCGCAGCAGGCGCTGGTCGGTGGGGTGAACCTCGAACACATGCGCCCTGTCCTGGGGGCGCAGCAGTTTTTCGGTGATGAGCGGCGAGCCGGGGTAGTTGCGCAGCTTGCTGGCTTCGGAGCCGGGTGCGCCTTTGGGTGGCGGGTTGAACTCGCGCAGTACGGCCAGGTAGTCATCGATCAGGCTGCCCATGCCGGTGGCTTTGAGTCCGCGCTCGCCCACCAGGCTGAAAATGCCCGAGGCGGCTTCGCCGCTGGTGCGGGCCTGGTCGCCGTCGAGCCGGTAGAGGCCGGCCCCGGCGTGCGTATCGACCACCGACAGGGCGGTGTCTTTTTGCGTCATGTAGCGGAGCATGGCCACCAGGATGCTGTGCTTGAGCACATCGGCGTGGTTGCCTGCGTGAAAGGCGTGTCTGTAACTGAACATATGACCACATCGTACCCGGCCCGCGCCACGACCGGAATCAATTTTTCACACAACAGCCTGGTCGTTTGTATAATGCCGGGTTTTGCGGCGCTTTCAGAACCCCGCAGCAAGATTTCAAACCCACCTAAGAGGTTTCCATCAGAGAAACACCGACCGTGGAAAAGGGTTCTTTCTTCACTCGATTTTGATCCATGAAAACTTTCAGCGCCAAACCCGCTGACGTGGTGCACGAGTGGTTTGTTGTTGACGCCACCGATTTGGTGCTCGGCCGGGTAGCCAGCGAAGTTGCCCTCCGTCTGCGCGGTAAACACAAAGCCATTTACACGCCTCACGTCGATACCGGCGATTACATCGTCGTCATCAACGCCGCCAAGCTCCGCGTCACGGGCACCAAAGCCCTCGACAAGGTGTACTACCGCCACTCCGGTTTCCCCGGTGGCATCTATGGCACCAACTTCCGCGACATGCAAGCCAAGCACCCTGGCCGTGCCCTGGAAAAAGCCGTCAAGGGCATGCTGCCCAAGGGGCCTCTGGGTTACGCCATGATCAAGAAGCTCAAGGTGTACGGCGGTGCTGAGCACCCCCACACTGCCCAGCAGCCCAAAGTTCTGGCCATCTAAAGGAGCCTCTGATGATTGGTGAATGGAACAATGGCACCGGCCGTCGCAAATCCAGCGTCGCCCGCGTGTTTCTGAAAAAAGGCTCCGGCAAGATCACTGTGAATGGCAAAGACATTCAGCAGTACTTTGGCCGTGAAACCTCGATCATGATTGCCAAGCAACCCCTGTACCTGACCAGCCATGTCGAAACTTTCGACATCCAGGTCAATGTGCATGGCGGTGGCGAATCCGGCCAGGCCGGTGCTGTGCGTCACGGCATCACCCGCGCCCTGATCGACTATGACACCACGCTCAAGCCAGTGCTGTCGCAAGCCGGCTTCGTGACCCGCGATGCCCGCGAAGTCGAACGTAAGAAAGTCGGTCTGCGTTCTGCACGCCGTCGCAAGCAGTTCAGCAAGCGTTAATCCGCTTTCTCTGTCTGCCGCAAACCGCCCGCAAGTTATGCTTGGGGCGGTTTTTTTATGGGCTGGCGCGGTGCGGTCGGTTCGTTGTTGACGTTGGGTGTTGCTTGGAAAGGGCGTTTGCATGCGTTTGCGGTTGTGGCGAAGGCGGTTGACCATCAGTGCGCCGCGCATGGCCATTCGCAGCGCCGTTCCCTGGCCTGTGCGCTGGCTTCTGGGGGCGGTGGTGTTGGGCTTGTCGGGTGCGGTGGCTTTGTGGGCTTTCGATGTGGGCCGCCAGGTGGCGGGTCTGGATACCCACAGCGTGGAAGAGATGGCCCAGCTGCGCGATCAGGTGGCGCAACTGGAGCGGGAGCTGCAACGGGCCCAGGCGGTTGCCAACACAGCGGAAGCCTCGCTGATCACCGAGCGCACCACGCAGCAGGCTCTGGCGGCCCAGCTCAGTGATCTTCAGAACGACAACCGCAGCCTGCGCCGCGATCTGGCTTTTTACGAGCAGCTGATCCCCGCTTCCGGTCAGGATGGTCTGGCTGTGCGGGGCTTGCAGGCCCAGCGCAGGCTGGCGAACGTGCATTGGCAGCTGCTGCTGGTGCAGTCTGGCCGCCAGACCGCCGAGCTGAAGGCGCAGCTGGAGGTGACCTACACGGGTTTGCAGGATGGCCAGCCCTGGTCCATGACCGAACCCGCCACGCGCAGGCCAATGGCCATTCGGCAATCCCTGCGCCTGGAGGGTGCGGCCACGGTGCCTGCGGATGTCGTGGTAAAAACCGTCTCCATCCGTGTGATGCAAGGTGCCACCGCCTTGCTGTCCCAGGCCGTCAACGTGACTGCCGAGACCGCTTCCCGCTGAGGACCATTTACCCCATGTTCGGCAGAAAAAAACAACCCCCCATCAAAAGCCTGATTGCGCCCGACACCGTCATCACCGGGAACATCTTGTTCGGCGATGGGCTGCGCATTGACGGCCAGGTGCTGGGCAATGTCACGGCCCATGCCGGTGCGACCAGCATGCTGGTGATCAGTGAAACGGCCCGTGTGCAGGGGGAGGTGTGTGCCGACCACATCATCATCAACGGTGCGGTACACGGCCCGGTGCATGCCCACGAGCTGCTGGAGCTTCAGCCCAAGGCCAGGGTGGAGGGCGATGTCACCTACAAGGCCATGGAAATGCACCAGGGAGCCATCATCCTGGGCAAGCTCCAGCCTGTTCAGGTGCTGGATGCCGCCCTCCCCATGCTGGCCGATGAGTCCGAAAGTGCCCCGCTGAAGCTCGAAACGAGCAACGGTTGACTGCAAACCCGACAAATTCAGTTTACTATTCAGGCTTTGCTGTTCGGGAAGCTGCTCGCTGAACCCGGACGGGTTTTTTCAGCCAATTTTTGATTCGAGGTTTCCATGAGTGCTGTAGCCGACAACATCCAGACTGAAATGCCAGCGCCCCTGGTGTTCACCGACAGTGCAGCGGCCAAGGTGGCCGATCTGATTGCCGAAGAAGGCAACCCTGACCTGAAGCTGCGCGTTTTTGTGCAAGGCGGCGGGTGCTCCGGTTTTCAGTACGGGTTCACATTCGATGAAATCGTGAACGAGGACGACACCACCATGACCAAAAACGGTGTCTCCCTGCTGATCGATGCCATGAGCTACCAGTACCTGGTTGGGGCCGAGATCGACTACAAGGAAGATTTGCAGGGTGCCCAGTTTGTGATCAAGAACCCCAACGCCACCACCACCTGTGGCTGCGGTTCCAGCTTCAGCGCCTGAGCGGAATTCTCCCTGCGCTCGGCCTGGATGCCCTTGCATCCGGGCTGCCCGGCATCAGGCTGGGTAAATCGCCCCCAGTATCCGGGGGCCAGCGGCTCCCGTCACTTCTTTCACGTTGCCCGGTCTGGCGGCCAAGGTTTGCATCGCCAGCCAGGCAAACGCGGCGGCCTCAACCTGCATGGCTGGCAGCCCCAGTGCATCGGATGTGACCACGGGTAGGCCCCCCAGTTGGCGGGCCAATTCGCTCATCAGCGTTGCATTGAAACTTCCGCCGCCGCACACCACCACCTTGTCCAAGATGGATGGCAGGGTGCGGGCAATGCTCCAGGTGGTGAGTGCGCACAGGGTTGCCTGCACGTCCTGTGGCTGCAGGTTGCCACCAGCGCCCAGATGCGCTTGCAGGTGGGCATCCAGCCATCTGGCGTTGAAATGGTCGCGCCCGGTGCTGCGCGGGCCGTGGAGGCTGAAATAAGGGTCTTGCTGCATGCGTGCCAGCAATGCGGGCACGGACTGGCCGCTGGCAGCCCAGGCCCCGTTGGCATCGAACCGCTGGCCGGTATGGCGCTCGCACCACAGATCCATCAGCACATTGCCTGGCCCGGTGTCGAAGCCGCTGACATGCCCCGGTCTGTCGAGGCCCAGTAGCGTGGCGTTGGCCATGCCACCCACATTCACCACGGCCACACGCTGCCCGACATGGGCGAACATGGCCTGGTGAAAAGCCGGAACCAGCGGGGCACCTTGTCCGCCTGCGGCGACATCGCGGCTGCGGAAATCGGCCACCACAGTGATGCCGGTGAGTTCAGCCAGCAAGGCCGGGTTGTTCAGTTGCAAGGTGTAGTGCGCCCAAGGCTGATCCAGCGTGGCACGCTGGCCGCCGGAGCCGGGGCAATGGCGCACGGTTTGACCGTGGGAGCCGATGGCCGTCACCTCTGATGCGGCCAAACCCGATTGTTGCAGCAGGCTGTGAACCACCTGGGCCGACAGCTGGGCCAACTGGTTGGCAGCCAGGGCCGCGCAGTGCAATTCATCGGGGCCGCTGGCATTGAGTGCCAGCAAAGTTTGCCGCAGTGGGCCGGGCATCACCCGATGCGCAGCCTGGCTGACCGACAGGCGGTCACCGTCTGCATGGAACAGCACGCCATCCACACCGTCCAGCGAGGTGCCGGACATCAGCCCGATCCAATGGGTTGCGTGTGCTTGCATGCGCCGGATGCGCGGCTTACTGTGCGCTGGCTGTGGTCATCTGGGAGGCGGCCAGCAGTTCAAGTTGCATGCGCTTGGCATGGGCACCGAACTCGGCGCGTGAGGCGGCCGAGACGGCAATGGTTTCGCCGTGCTTGGCAATTTGCAGCGGATCGACGTGAACGCCTTTGTTGCGGAACTCGAAATGCAGATGGGGGCCGGTGGACACCCCGGTGGAGCCCACCAGGCCGATGACGCTGGCCTGATCGACACGCTGTCCCTTGCGCACATCAATGCGGCTCAGGTGGGCATAGGCGGTGGATTGTTCACCCCTGTGCATGACCACCACAATGTTGCCGTATCCGTTCTGCCATCCTGCAAACTCCACCACGCCATCGCCCACCACACGCACAGGCGTGCCTGTGGGTGCAGCATAGTCCACGCCCAGATGCGCTTTCTGGTTGCCGCTGACGGGGTGAAAGCGCATGCCGTAGCCGCTGCTTACGCGGGTGAATTCCAGCGGGGCCGCCAGAAAGCTGCGGCGTTTGCTCTGGCCATCGGGTGCGTAGTAGCCGCCCTTGCTGCCGGGCTCCTGGAACCAGACGCTTTCGTGCAGGGTGCCGTTGTTGTTGAATGCGGCAGCCAGCACGCGGCCATTGCGCATGGGCTCGCCATCGGCTTCGAGGGATTCGTACACGACCGTGAACTGGTCGCCCTTGCGCAGGTCACGCCGGAAGTCGATGTCCGCCGAAAAAATCTCGGCCAGCTGGTTGGCCACGCTGTCCGGAATCCGGGCTGCATCGGTGGCCGCAAACAGTGACGACTGGATGTTGCCGCTGGCAATGCGGGTGCTCACGGTCAGCGGGGAGCTGTCCTGGTGAATCTGGAAGCCTTTGCCCTTGCGCTCCACAACCAGACGGCGGAAGCTGGTGTCTTCGGGGTTGGCGACCCAGCGTGCAGTGAGTTTGTGCAAACGCTGGCGGCCATCCATTTCCACCGATACCAGCTTGCCCGCGCGTCCGGTCAACAGCTCGCGGGCTTTGGGGTCGGTGCGCAGGAACGCCTGTGCCTGGCTGTCATTGAGGCCCAGACGCTGAAGCAGGGTGTTCAGGGTGTCGTCGCGGCGCGTCTGCTCGTGGCGGTACAGCGTGAGCGGGGCACTCAGGCTGGTGGCTGCCACGGTCGGGTCAAGCTGCTCGGCGGCAATCGGCGACAGGTCAATCGCTTGCAGAACCTGTTGCACCGGCAGCTCGGCTGCATCGGGCGCGAGGGGGGCAATGCCGAATGCGGTGACTCCGGTACCCAGAAGCAGGGTGCCGATGGCACCGACCACGCGGCGGGGATGTTTGTTCAGAACAGACATGGCCGCCTGGGCCAGTGCATGGAAGTGGTGAAGCATGTGACGAAAAATCCAACGGTGCGTCTGCCATCGTGGGCAGACTGGTTATGTGTGCAGCGATCCGAGAACCCGGACCTTTGACCGGCCCCCGCTTTCGCCGAGCGGGTGACCACTAAAATCCAACGCAAGAAACAATTTTCAGCAACCCAAAAGTATAGCCCCGCAGGCTGTGCCTACATCCGTCAAAACCCTATGAACACGCCTCCTGAAACGCTGTCGCAGCCACAGGCCGCCGATGCACCTGCCGCCCCCCCGGTGAGCGATGCGGTGCAAGAAGCCCTGGCCATCACGCTGCGTGGCTGCGAAGAGCTGATTCCCCAGGCCGACTGGCTGAAAAAACTCCAGAAATCCGAGCAGACCGG
>CALMMY010000010.1 GCA_937868695.1 uncultured Comamonadaceae bacterium | reverse complement strand
TGCACATCCACGCCGGTGAGCGGGTGGCGCTGGTGGGGGCCAACGGATCGGGCAAAAGCACCTTGCTGCGCCTACTGCACGGGCTGGTTCAGCCCACCGCCGGGCAACGCTGGGCGCAGGCCGGGCAGCGCCAGGCCATGCTGTTCCAGCGCCCGCACATGCTGCGCACCACCTCTCTGAACAATGCCGCTCTGGCCCTGTGGACGCAGGCTGGCTGGCTGCGCCCCGGTGCCTGGGCACACAGCCGCGCACGGGCCACCCAGGCCCTGGCCCAGGTGGGCCTGCTGGCCCAGGCCCAGCGGCCTGCCAAAACCCTGTCGGGTGGGCAGCAGCAGCGCCTGGCCCTGGCCCGCGCCTGCGCCTGCCAGCCCGACTTGCTGCTGCTGGACGAGCCCACTGCCAGCCTCGACCCCCATGCCAAGCGCGATGTCGAAACCCTGATTGCCGCGCTGGGCCAGCACAAAACCCTGGTGTTTGCCAGCCACAACCTCGGCCAGGTCAAGCGCCTGGCCACCCGTGTGCTCTATCTGGAGCAGGGCCGCGTGCTGGCCGATCTGTCTGTGCAGGATTTTTTCAGTGGCGACGTGTTGCCGCGCCATCACCCCGAAGCCCATCTGTTTGTTCAAGGAGAAATCGCATGAAATTCAATCTGCCCAATCGCCGTCTTGCACTTGTGCAAATGGCCGTGGCTGCGTTTATTTGCGGGGCCAATGGCCCAGCGCAGGCCCAGGCCGAATCCATCGTGATCTCGTCCACCACCTCCACCGAGCAGTCGGGCCTGTTCGGCCACCTGATGCCGGCCTTCACCCAGGCCACGGGCATTGCCACCAAGGTGGTGGCCCTGGGCACCGGCCAGGCGCTGGACATGGCCCGCCGGGGCGATGCCGATGTGGTGTTCGTCCACGACCAGGTGGCCGAAGAAAAATTTGTGGCCGAGGGCTTTGGCCTGCAACGCCTGCCTGTGATGTACAACGACTTTGTGCTCATCGGCCCCAAGGCCGACCCCGCCGCCACCAAAGGCAGCGACATCGTCGATGCCCTGAAAAAACTTGCCGCTGGCAACACCGCCTTCGTGTCGCGCGGCGACAAGAGCGGCACCCATGCCGCCGAGCTGCGCTTCTGGAAGCTGGCCGGGCTGGAGGCCAAAGGCGGCGGCTACCGCGAATGCGGCTGCGGCATGGGCCCGGCCCTCAACATCGCTGCCAGCACCGGAGCCTATGTGCTGGCCGACCGGGGCACCTGGCTCAACTTCAAAAACCGCGCCGACCTGGCCGTGCTGGTCGAAGGCGACAAGCGCCTGTTCAACCAGTACGGTGTGATGGTGGTCAACCCCGCCAAGCACCCCCACGTCAAACAGGCCGCCGCCCAGAAGTTTGCCGACTGGGTCACTTCCAGTGCAGGTCAGGCAGCCATTGCCAGCTACAAAATCGGAGGCGAGCAGCTGTTTTTCCCCAACGCGGGCAAGTGATAGATCAAGGGCAGGGCCGCTGTGGGCCCTATGGGGTCAGGCGGCCTTGCGCTGACCCGTCCAGCCCATGACGGCATAGGCCAGCACGGTGGTGCCCACTGCGCCCACGCCATAGACCAGCGCGATCAGAAACCAGTCGGCGGGGCCACCGGCATCGGTGAAGCCGGAGGAAGACACCTTGGCCATGATGACCAACGCCACCGCGCCACCCAGCAGGCCCAGCAGCTCGCTGCGGATCAAACGGCGCGATACCAGCGTGCCTTCTTTGACGACCAGCGCCACAAAGGCAGCCACGCCACCGGCAGCCAGCAACAGCATGACCCACAGCAGCGGGCCGAGCATTTCCTGGAAAACGGCCAGAAATACCAGGGGATCGAGTTCTTTCATGGTGGGGTCTCCTTGGTGGGTCAGGCGCGGCCGCGCAGCATGCTGAGGTAGGTGGGTTTCAAGGCCATGGTTTTCATGACCCAGCTGATCCACAGCTCTTCCAGCGGTGCAATCACACCGGGGAATGAGGGCGTGAGGTTGTCTTTGTAGTCAAACTCGATCAGCATGGCCTGACCCAGCCGGGTGATGAGCGGGCACGAGGTGTAGCCGTTGTAGCGTTCCGTGGATTCGCGCCCGGCAATGCTGGCAATCAGGTGATCCACCGCCACCGGCACCTGCCATTTCACGCTGGCTGCGGTTTTGCCCTTGGGCACACCGGCCACGTCGCCCACGCCAAACACGTTGGGGTAGCGTTTGTGGCGCAATGTGTGGCGGTCCACCTCCATCCAGCCATCCGCAGCCCACGGGCCTTCCTGCCAGCGCAGCGGGCTGTTGCGCACCACATCGGGGGCGCGCATGGGCGGGATGACGTTGATGAAGTCGTAGGGCTGGTCTTCTGTGCCGTCGGGGGTTTTGAAGGTGGCCACGCGCTTGTCGATGTCGATGGATTGCAGCACGCGCTCCATGCGGGTTTTGACCCCCCGGTCTTCAAACAGCATGCGCACCTTTTCCGACACGATGGGCACGCTGAAAAACGCCTTGTTGTGTGCGTTGTAGATGACTTCTGATTTGCTGCGTGTGCCCCGGCGGCGCAAATGGTCGTCGCTGATGAAGGCGTACTTCAGCGGTGCCCCGGCGCATTTCATTTCGGTGGCGGGGCGGCTGAACACGGCCACACCCCCTTTGTCGGCAAACTCAGACAGTGCGCCCCAGGTGGCGCTGGCAGCCTGGGGGCTGTGGTAAATGCTGCCCAAACCGTTCTGGCCGATGCGGATCGTGTCCATGCCTGGTATGGCGGCGTAATCCAGCTTGAGCCCGGTGGTGACCACCAGAAAGTCGTAGGCAATGGTTTTGCCGTCGGTGGTGACCACTTTGCGGGCTTCGGGGTCGATTTCAGCGGCGGAAGCCTGCACCCATTCCACGTCCTGGGGCAGATAGTCGGCGGTGGCCGTGACCGCATAGTTGCCGGGTTTGATGCCTGCCGCCACCAGCGTGAAGCCGGGTTGGTAGAAATGCTCTTTGCGGGCATCGATCAGCGTGATTTTGGCCCCCTTCAACCCGGCTGCCAGACGGTTGGCAGCCGTCAGACCTGCCGCTCCCCCGCCGACGATGACGATGTGGGCCTGGCTGTTCACGGGTGTCTGTGCCTGGGCAGCGGAGCTGGCTGCCAGTGTGGAGACCGCACCCGCCGCCGGTGCCAGCGACAGGGCGGCCAGAAAGCGACGGCGCTCGGCGGCATCCACGGCGGGCGGTGCCGTGCGCTCGCCAGGGTGGCGAAAATGGGACATGGTGGTCTCCGGTGAACGGTGGGGGAGAAGGGGGCGGCATACCCCTTTAAATACAGGTGGGGGTATGTTTGTATTGTCGGATGCCGTGGTGAATCTGGCTTGACAAAACGCAAACCGTGTGAATGCCTGTCTGGGGGTTTGCCCGGTGACCGGTGCCTGGCAGCCCAGGAACCTGCAAGTAAATGTTGCACCCTGCCAACAGACACGGGGGCGGTGCTGTAAATTCTGTTGCTGACCACCACCCCATTCACGCCTTCCACACCATGCTTGACTGGTTCAAACAACGCATGCCCCAGCCTGAAAGCCTGGCGCAAAACCGCTGGCTCAGTTGGCTGGGGCCTGCGCTTTATCACCCCCGTTTGTGGCGCTTCAGCCGCAAGGGGCTGGCTTTGGGCGTGGCCATCGGCATTTTTTTCGGACTGCTGATCCCGATTGCCCAGATTCCGGTTTCAGCCGCCCTGGCGGTGGCTCTGCGTGCCAATTTGCCGGCGGCCATGGTCAGCACGCTGGTGACCAACCCAGTCACGTTCGGGCCGGTCTATTACGCGGCCTACCACACAGGTGCCTGGATGCTGGCAGCGGAGCCCGCCGAGGCGACCGCCGCACCCGCAGCGCTGGCACCGGAACCGGCCAGCGAAACGCAGCCCGCGTTCAGCCTGGCAGGCTTGTGGGCCTACATCTCGGGTGTGGGCAAGCCTCTGGTACTGGGTTTGGCGGTGTTTGCCGTTTGCGGCTGCTCGCTGGTGTATGTGGGCGTGAACTGGTTTTGGATCTGGCGCGTGAGGCGGCGCTGGCGGCAACGCAAACAGCAAGCGGCCAAACCAGGCTGAGCTGAGCCCATGCCGCCGTGAACCCGAGTCTCGAATCCATCTGTATGCCCATGCCCCTTTTCAGCGTGAACTCCGTTATCACTGGCCTCACCGCAGGCTGGTCTGCCCATGCCGTTCTTGTGCGGTGGTTCCGGCGCTGGCTGGTCATGGTGCTGGGCTGGGTGCTGGCGGTGGCCGCAGTCCAGGCCCAGCCTGCCTCAGCCAAAGATGGCAACGAATCCAAGGGCAGCATGGTCACAGTGGCGGCGGCTTCGGACTTGAAGTTTGCGCTGGAAGAGCTGGTGCCGCTGTTTGAAAAGGCTTCCGGCCACCGCGTCAAGCTGGTGCTGGGTTCGTCGGGCAACCTGTATGCGCAAATTGCCCAGGGTGCGCCTTTCCATGTATTCATGTCGGCGGACGAGGGCTTTGTGTTCCGCCTGGCCGATGCGGGCAAAACCCGCGACCGGGGGCGGCTGTACGCCTTGGGCCGCATAGGCCTGATGGTGCCTCACGGATCGCCGCTGCAAGCCGATGGCGAGCTGAAAGACCTGGCTGCCGCCCTCAAAGATGGCCGCCTGAAGCGCCTGGCCATTGCCAACCCCGAGCACGCCCCCTACGGCATGCGGGCCAAAGAGGCCTTGCAGCACGCCGGGCTGTGGGCCGACATCCAGCCCCGGCTGGTGCTGGGCGAAAACATCAGCCAGGCGGCGCAGTTCGCCACCTCCGGGTCGGCGCAGGGTGGCATCGTGGCGCAATCGCTGGCGCTGGCACCGCAGGTGGGCCGCCTGGGGCGGTTTGCCCTCATTCCTGCCAACTGGCATCAACCGCTGACCCAGCGCATGGTGGTACTGAAGGATGCGCCGCCTGCGGCCCAGGCATGGGATGTTTTTTTGGCCTCCAACGCTTCGCTGGAAATCATGCGGCGCTATGGTTTTGATGTTCCCAGGCCCTGAACATGGATTGGCAGGCCCTGTGGTTGTCGGTTGAGTTGGCCACCGCCACGCTCTGCGTGTTGCTGCCGGTGGCGCTGTGGATGGCCCGCTGGCTGGCGCATGCCCGCTTCACAGGCAAAGCATGGGTGGAGGCTGCGGTGGTGCTGCCGCTGGTGCTGCCGCCCACGGTGCTGGGCTATTACCTGCTGGTGCTGGTGGGCGGGCAGTCGGTGCTGGGGCAGTGGGCGGCGCAGGTACTGGGCGTGCAGCTGGCGTTCAGTTTCTGGGGCTTGTTGCTGGCTTCGGTGGTGTTCAACGTGCCGTTCATGGTGCAGCCCATGCAGCGGGCCTTCGAGTCCATTCCGCGCCCGCTGATCGAGGCCTGCCAGGTCAGTGGCCTGAGTGCGTGGCAAACCTTCTGGCGGGTGGAGCTGCCGCTGGCCTGGCCGGGGGTGGTGTCGGCCTGCGTGCTCACGTTTGTTCATACCCTGGGCGAGTTCGGTGTGGTGCTGATGGTGGGGGGCAGCATTCCGGGCGAAACCCGCACCATCGCCATCTCCATTTACGACAAGGTGCAGGGCTTCGACCTGGCGGCTGCCAACCAGATGGCGCTGCTGCTGCTGGTGCTGTCGCTGCTGGCGGTGGCCGCTTCGTTCTTTGCATCGGCCCGGCTGGGGGGCAAGCGGTGAGCGCCGTGCCGTTGGTGTCGTCCGTCTCGTCCGAGCCGTCCGTCCCCTTCAATGGGCTGCAAGTGCAGGTGGATCAGGCGTTGCCCATGCCGTTGCAGGGTGGTTTCAGCTGCGAGGCCGGGCAGTTGCTGGCGCTGGTGGGGCCGTCGGGCGCGGGCAAAACCTCGTTCCTGCGCATGCTGGCCGGGCTGATGCGCCCGCAGGCTGGCCGGGTGACGGTGGGCGATGCGGTGTGGTGCGACACCGAGCGCGGCATTTTTCTGCCCCCCAGCCAGCGGCATGTGGGCATGGTGTTCCAGCAGTACGCGCTGATGCCGCACCTGAGTGCCCTCGACAACGTGGCCCTGGCGCTGTTGCATCTGCCGCGCCCGCAGCGGCTGGCGCGGGCGCGCGAATGGCTGGAGCGCGTGCGCCTGAGTGCCGATCAGCAGCTGCGCCGCCCGGCTGCCCTGTCGGGCGGGCAGCAGCAGCGGGTGGCGGTGGCGCGCGCACTGGCCCGCGAGCCGCGCCTGCTGTTGCTGGATGAGCCGTTTTCGGCGGTGGACCAGATGAATCGCCAGAACCTCTATCCGCTGCTGGCCGATTTGCGCAAAGACATCCACATTCCCATGGTGCTGGTCACGCACGATCTGGCCGAAGCCCGCATGCTGGCCGACACCCTGGTGGTGATGGACGGCGGCCAGGTGCTGCAACAGGGCAGCCCCGCCCATCTCTACCGCGCACCGCGCAATGTGCGCGTCGCCGACCTGGTGGGGGTGCAGAACCGCTTTCGAGGTATGTGGCTGGGGCCGGCTGAAGGCGAGCCGGGCTGGGGCTGGCTGGCGTGGACGCACAGCGCAGGCACAGTGCAGCCGCATGCCGATACCCCCGCCGATGCCGACGCGTCAGCCCAAGTCGTGCGGCTGAAGGTGCGTGACAAAAGGCGGTTGGACGTGGGCCAGCAGGTGGCCTGGGTCATCCAGTCAGACGGGCTGCATCTGCTGCATGCGCCGCAGGACGCGCTGGTGCGCCTGTGCGCCCGGCTCACGCAGTTGCGCAATCTGGGTGAGCTGTCGCTGGCCACGCTGGAGCTGGAGCAACCGGCGGGCGTGCCTTTGCAGCTGACCCTGGCCGGGCCGCAGCGCCAGGGGCTGGCGGTGGGCCAGCGGGTGTGCGTGGGGTTGGATCGCGAGTGGGTGCATGTGATGCCCACACGCAGCGCCTGAAGCTCAGTTGCGCCGGGCACCGCACCGGGCAGGCTTCATTCCCGGCACCACTCGGTGCTCACTCGATGCTCAGGCTCTGTATCCAGCGCGGGTTGGGCTGGATGTCGTCGCGCAGCTGGGCCGCATAGGGCGGGATGTCCAGCGGGCTGGGTGGCACGCTGATGTGGTTCAGGTCAATGGCCTGGGCCTGGCCGCGCAGCCCGGTGGGCGTGACGTTGAGCTGAAAGTACAGGCCGTTCCACAGCTTGGCACCGAAGTCACTGGGCAGTTTGTACAGAAACAGAAGCTGGTGCTCCAGCCAGCCCAGGTTCTGTGCGTTGACCCTGGCCGGATGGGCATAGGGGTAGGGCACATGGCAGGCAATCTCGCCATCGCCTTCCAGGCACTTGAATTCTTTCATCGACAGGAAATGGTCTTTCAGCAGGCCGGGTGTCATCCTGATCTGAAAAGCCGACCAGCCGTCGGGCTGGGGGTCAAAACGCACGGTGCCCAGCTGCATCCGCCCACCATCGCGGGTGTGGGCGGTGATGGTTTGGGTGCCGCTGGCCTCCCAGGCCCCGGCGGGTGCGTGGGCTACCAAACCAAGGGCCAGAAGGGCAGCCCATGACCGCCACCTCGGCCAGCTGCCCAAGTGGTGGAGGCGGTGGAAGCGGGCCATGCAGACTCTCCCTTGTTGCAATCGGTCGGCGGATGCGGGCAGCCTGGGCTGGCGCGGGATGGCGTGTTACTTGAGCGACAGAATCCAGTACACGATCTGGCGGGCCTGGTTTTCAGACACCACCACGGCATTGGGCGGCATGGCGATGCCGGCTGCCTTGTTTTTCCAGTGGCTGGAGTAGGGGTTGGAGCCTTCCAGCACGATGCGGGTCAGGAAGTCGGCTGCGCCGGGTTTGCCTTTGTACTGGGCAGCCACATCTTCCCAGGCCGGGCCAATGGGCAGCTTGCCGCCGGTGTTGTCTTTGTGCTGGATGCTGTGGCAGGTGAAGCAGCCCGCGTTGTTGGCCATGGCCTTGGCGGCATCGGCCACCGCCTGGTCGGCCAGTGCGCTGCCGCATGCCAGGGCCAGCAGCCCGCCCAGTACAACGGAATGTTTGATTTTGTTCATGGTGAAAATACTCCTCGCATTGAAATTTCAGGGGTGAATCAGTTGCAGGCCCTGGGCACGGTAAATGGCCACCAGGGTGCCGTCTTCTTGCAAAGACTTCATGGCCAGACCGATGGCCTTGGCCAGTTCAGGCTGGCCGCTCTTGATGGCCATGCCCACGGCCCAGCCATTGGCCGGTGTGCCTTGCAGCACCATCGGCTCAAACCGGGCAGCACGCTTGTTCGGGGCTTGTGCCAGGGCGCTTTCGGCCTGGGCGCGGGTCACGTAGGCGGCATCCCACTGGCTGTTGAGCACACCCAGTGCGGCATCGACTCCGTTGTTTTGCAGCTTCACGGCCGAGCGGTACTGACCGCCGCCCTGGCCCAGCAGGGCACCGGCGGCTGCGGTGCCGATCTCGGCAGCCAGGCTCAGGCCCTCCAGCTGGAAGTTGCGCAGGTCGGTCGTGGCAATCTGGTCGTGTACCAGCCAGCCGAGCTGGTGGCGGTAGTAGGGCGACAGAAACTCCACCTGTCCGGTGGCGGCAATCAGGCGCTTGTCGATGGGGACTTGCAGCATCAGGTCAGCCGGGCCGTAGCCCAGGTAGTGGCCACGCCAGACCATGTTGCGCAGGTCGTCGTTCAGGTTTTCACCGGCCTCAAAGGGCAGCCACTGCACGCCCAGCTTCAGGCGCTCGGCAATCGCTTTGCCCAGCGCGGCATCCACACCCTGCATGCCGCTGGTGCCGACATCGGAAAACGGCAGGTTGCTTTTGTAGAGCGCAATCTTCAGGCTGCCGCGCTCGCGCACCTCGGCCAGTTCGGCGTGTGCGGCGGGGCTGGCCAGCAAGGCACCGAGTCCGACACCGGCCAGACCCATGCCTGCCAGACCCATGCCCAGCATGCGGCGGCGCGTGGGTGGTCGGGTGCTGGCCTGCGCATGCGTGGCCTGTGTGCCGTCATCGCAGCTTGAAGAAAGGAGGCGGGTGGCGCGGGAATCGGGTTGCTGCATGGTGACCTCAGGTGGGCTGTTCAGGGCAGGGTGTCGGTGGAAATCACTGTTCCCGGCGCGATTCCAGATAGGTCTTGATGGACCAGACGGCCTCTTGCGACAGGATGCCGTCGAAGGGGGGCATGTACACCCGGCCATCGCGCACGCGGCCATAGCGAACGGTGGCTGCGTAGTACTCCTGGATTTCCGCAATGCAGGCCTTTTTCTTGACCGGGTCGGCCATGCCGCTGCAATCGGCATCTATCTTGCGCAGGTCGGGAGCCACACCGCCCGAAATGGCTTCCAGGCCGTGGCAGCGGGCGCAGTTCTGGTTGTAGGCCGAGGTGCCGATGCGCAGGGCTTCCTTGTGTGCGGGAGCGCCTTCTGCATAGGGGTTTTCGGAGCGCCATTCGGCACCGAGCTGTGGCAGGGTGCGCGTGTCCACGGATTGGGGAACCACGTCGCCGTGGGCCAGGGCGGCGGTGGCTGAGCCAGTCAGCAGCAGGGCGGCAACAAGGGTGCGCAGGTGGGAGCGGATCATGGTGTTCATGGGGCAGTTGAGAGAAGTTGGGACAGTTGCCACCCTGTGCGCAAATGTCATGCCTGATCCGCCATGACCCGGCACATGGACAGAATTCGCAGAGAAAAGAGTGGTTTATTGGGTAAACAGCACGCTGAATGGGTACTTACCCGTATGGCAGGGGGCTTGCTGCCGGTGTTCCATCCCAATGACAATGTGCTTCAAAAATGAACAGTGATTCCAGTTGTCCGAACAATGGCGACACGGCAGCCCAAGGGGAGGAAACCAACAGTTTTTTCCATTCAGACGACAAGACCAGCCAGCAGACCGGCGGTGACCGGTGGCAATTGCCAGACTGGCTGGTGGATGCGGATCCCAGGTCAGCAGCAGGAGACAAAACAATGATGGCATCGCCATTCAATGCAGGCGCACAGGGCTGGCAGCCCGGTGCGCCTGTGCAACCGGATCAGTCGGATGTGATTCAGGCATCCTGGGCGCGCTCCAAGCAGGCGGGCCTGACACCCGACA
The DNA here is from genome assembly GCA_937868695.1 of uncultured Comamonadaceae bacterium. Lineage (GTDB taxonomy): Bacteria > Pseudomonadota > Gammaproteobacteria > Burkholderiales > Burkholderiaceae_C > UBA2334. The sequence goes on along the minus strand of CALMMY010000010.1, from coordinate 2,149 downwards.
TGACCCCCGATTTTTCAGGGGCCAGTCCGGCCCACATTCGCGAGTTGCTGGAAGAAAGCCGCCAGCTCGGTTCACTGGCCTATCCGGTGTTGCAGGCACTGCACGAGCAGATTGCCAACACCCACAGCATGGTGGTGCTGACCGATGGGGCCGGGCGCATCCTGCACTCGATGGGCGACGATTCGTTTCTGGCGCGGGCCGAGAAAGTGGCGCTCAAACCCGGTGTGGACTGGTCTGAGGCAGCCAAGGGCACCAATGCCATCGGCACGTCGATTGCGCTGCAACGGCCCGTGACCGTGCATGCCGACCAGCACTTCCTGAGCATCAACCAGTTTCTGACCTGTTCCAGCACGCCCATCTTCAGCCCCAGGGGCACGGTGGCCGGGGTGCTGGATGTGACGGGCGATGCACGCGGCTACCACCGCCACACCATGGCGCTGGCCCGCATGTCGGCGCAGATCATCGAGAACCAGATTTTTTCGCAGACCTACCAGCACGCCATCCGGCTGCACTTTCACTCGCGGCCCGAATTCATCGGCACGCTGTTCGAGGGCATGGTGGCGTTTTCCCGTGGGGGCCGCTTTCTGGCCGCCAACCGGGGTGCGCTGTTTCAGGTGGGCATGGACCGCGCTGCGCTGGAGCAGCAGACGCTGTGCTCGCTGTTCGGCATTCCGATGGGGGAGCTGATCGACCATTGCCGCTCCTCCAACCCCGAGCTGCTGTCGCTGTCGTTGCCCACCGGCTTGACGGTCAAGGCCAAAGCCGACATCCAGGGGCATGTGCTGTGGGCGGTGGCGGGTCTGGCCCCAGGCCAGCCAACCAGCCCGTCTGACCAGACCCATGCCGCACAGACTGGCTCCACCGATTCCACAGAGGCCCCTGTTGCTGCGCCTATGTCACCGGGCCAAGCCGACTGGTCGCCAGAAGCTGGCACGGCCACCTCTGCGGTGGCGACCAAAGACAGCGATGGCGAGCACAGCCGCCGCATGCGCGAGCACATGTCCAGCCTGCACTACCTGGACACCGGAGACCCGCAGGTCAGCCTGCTGTTGCAAAAGGTGCGCCGGGTGCAGGGGCGCGACATTCCCATCCTCATCCTGGGTGAAACCGGGGTGGGCAAAGAACTGTTGGCCAAGGCCATCCACAACGACTCGGCGCGGGCGCGCCACCCGTTTGTGGCGGTCAACTGCGCATCCATCCCCGAAAGCCTGATTGAGTCAGAACTGTTCGGGTACGACGAGGGGGCCTTCACCGGCGCAAAGCGCAAAGGGGCGATGGGCAAGATCCAGATGGCCAACGGCGGCACGCTGTTCCTTGATGAAATCGGCGACATGCCGCTGGCCATGCAGGCCCGGTTGCTGCGGGCCTTGCAGGAGCGGGTCATCACGCCGCTGGGCTCCAACCGCAGCATCACGGTGAATGTGGCCGTCATCAGCGCCACCCACCGCAACCTGCGTCAGCGGGTGGCAGAAGGCCTGTTCCGCGAAGACCTGTACTACCGCCTCAATGGCCTGGCCATCCGCATTCCCGCTCTGCGCGAGCGCACGGATCTGGCCACCATCATCCGGCATGTGCTGCTGTCCGCCTCCGACATGGGGGTGAAGTACCGCCTGTCGGCCAAGGTGAGTGAGATGTTCAACACCTACGCCTGGCCTGGCAACGTGCGCCAGCTGGCCAACGTGCTGCGCACGGCCTGCGTGCTGGCAGGGTCAGACCCGGTGATTGATGTGGAGCATCTGCCCGATGATTTTGTGGATGAGGTCACCCAGCCTGGCCTCTCCGGCGGCGGGCGGCCCGATGCCTGGCGCGGGTCTGCGGCGAGTATCCGTGTGCCTGCGCCCGCCCAATCCAATGGGTTCTCTGATTTTCAGAGTGCCCCATCGGCTTCTTTTTCTGCGCCCATCCATGCGTCTGGGCCGTCCTCTTTCGCATCGCCATTCCAGCCATCGGCCACAGGGCAGGCGCACGGCAGTCTGAACGGTGCGGGCTTGACCGACGGGGTCGATGCCGATCTGGTTGTTCCCGTGCCCGATGCCCTGTCGGGTTGCCTGCAAGACATGGAGATCCAGGCCATCAAGAGTGCGCTGGCCCGTGTGAACGGCAATGTGTCGGCGGCGGCCCGCTTGCTGGGTGTGTCGCGCAACACCAT
>CALMMY010000009.1 GCA_937868695.1 uncultured Comamonadaceae bacterium | reverse complement strand
CTGCAAGCGGCGGGCGAGGATTTTTATGTGGGCGTGGCCAACCGGGTGCTGGTGTTTGCCCTGGCTGCCACCAGCCTCAACCTGATACTGGGTTACGGCGGCATGGTCAGCTTCGGGCATGCCGCGTTCGTGGGCATGGGGGCCTACACGGCGGGCATTGCCATGAACGCGGGCTGGATGTCGGCCTGGGCCACCTGGCCACTGGCCTTTGCCGTGGGTGGCGTGCTGGCGCTGGCCATCGGAGCCATCAGCCTGCGCACGCAGGGCGTGTACTTCATCATGATCACGCTGGCCTTTGCCCAGATGCTGTACTACCTGATGGTGTCGCTCAAAACCTATGGCGGCGAAGACGGCCTGCCGCTGCCGGGCCGGGCCACGGCGGGCCTGGGTCTGGACTTGAACAACGACACCCACTTCTATTACGTGCTGCTGGCCGTGTTTGTGGCCGTGTTTCTGGCCCTGCACCGGCTGGTCAACGCCCGCTTCGGCCACACCCTGCAAGCCATCCGGGAAAACGAAACCCGCATGCTGGCGCTGGGTTTTGCGGTGTTTCGCTTCAAGCTGGCCGCCTTCACGCTGGCCGGGGCACTGGCCGGGCTGGCGGGTGCGCTGCTGGCCAACCAGGGTGGGTTTGTCAGCCCGTCGGCCATGCAGTGGAGCCAGTCGGGCATGCTGATGATCATGGTCATTCTGGGCGGGGTGGGGCACCTGTACGGCGGGCTGGCGGGCGCGGCGGTGTTTCTGCTGCTGGAAGAAGTGCTGGTGGCCCACACCATCCACTGGCAGTTTGGCCTGGGGGCCATGCTGCTGGCCGTGGTGCTGCTGGCCCCCAACGGCCTGATGAGCCTGGGCACACGCCTGGCCCAGAAGCTGGCCGCACGGAGGCAGGCATGACGGCGGGCCAACCCTTGCTGAAGGTCGATGGCCTGGTCAAACGCTTCGGCGGCCTGCTGGCCACCGACCACGCCCATCTGGCCGTTGAGGCGGGCGAGCTGCATGCCCTGATCGGCCCCAACGGCGCGGGCAAAACCACCCTCATCCACCAGCTGTCGGGGTCGCTGGCCCCCAGCGCGGGCACGGTGTGGCTGGATGGCACCGACATCACCCACGCCCCCATGCACCAGCGGGTGCGCCAGGGGCTGGTGCGCTCGTTCCAGATCACCAGCATTTTTCCGCGCCTGTCGGTGTGGGACAACCTGGCCCTGGCCGTGCAGTCCCAGGCGGGCAGCAGCTTTGCCTTCTGGCGGCCCGCCCGCCAGGAGCGCCAACGCTACAACCAGGCCGCCGAGGTGGCCGAACGCGTGGGCCTGGGCGAGCGCCTGCTCAACGATGCGGGTGACCTGTCGCACGGCGAACAGCGCCAGCTGGAAGTGGGCCTGGCCCTGGCCCTGCGCCCCCGGCTGCTGCTGCTGGACGAGCCGATGGCCGGCATGGGGCCGGACGAAACCGAGCGCATGGTGGCCCTGCTCACCCGCCTGAAAGGCAGCACCACGGTGCTGCTGGTCGAGCACGACATGGATGCCGTGTTTCGCCTGGC
>CALMMY010000008.1 GCA_937868695.1 uncultured Comamonadaceae bacterium | reverse complement strand
CCATGTAACGGGCGGCAAACTCTTGAACGGGCGCAGAGCGAGGTAACGTCACTCCAACCATGCAACGGATGGCAAACCCTTGTCTGGGCGCAGCGTGCTGATGGCATGGCCCAGGGTGCGGGGCCGGGCTGGCCGCTACATGGCCTTTCAGGGGACGATCTGCACGCCTTTGTAGAACGCCACGTGGCCCTTGATTTCTTCGGCATCGCGCTTGGGCTCGGGGTAGTACCAGGCGGCATCGGCGTTCAGCTCTCCGTTGACCAGCAGCGAGTAGTAGCTGGCCTGGCCCTTCCACGGGCAGGAGGTGCGGTGGTTGCTGAAGGTCACGTAGTCGCGGTTCAGGCTGCTTTCGGGGAAGTAGTGGTTGCCCTCCAGCACCACGGTGGTGGGGCTGTCGGCAATCACGGCGTTGTTCCAGATGGCTTTCATTGGGGGTGTGCTTTCGGTGGTGTGGTCGCAGGGGGCTGTGAATGTGGCCGCAGGCGATCAGGCCTGGGCATCGCGCTGGTAGGCGGGCAGCTCGCTGCCGCAGTGGCGGCAGAAACGGTCTTCGGGGGCCAGGCCTTCGCTCAGGCAGGCCGGGCAGGTGCGGGTGGTCACGGGCGGGGTTGTCTGCCTGCCAGCGCCCACCATTTCGGCGGTGACGATGCCGGTGGGCACGGCCAGAATACCCCAGCCCATCAGCATCATCAGCGAAGCCAAGGCACGGCCCAGGTCGGTTTTGGGTGTGATGTCGCCAAAGCCCACGGTGGTGACGGTGGTGATGGCCCAGTACACGCCCACTGGAATGCTGGTGTAGCCGTTGGCCGGGCCTTCCACCACATACATCAGTGTGCCCATCACCAGCACCACCATCAGCACCACACTCAGAAACACCAGAATTTTGCGCCCGCTGGCCCGCAGGGCCTGGCCCAGGTGTGTGAACTCGGCCAAGTACAGGGTGAGCTTGAAGATACGGAAGATGCGGATCAGGCGCAGCACCCGCACGTCAATCAGCGCATGCAGGTCGGGGAAGAACAGCGCCAGGTAAGTGGGCAGAATGGCCAGCAGATCGACGATGCCGTAAAAGCTGCGCGCATAGGCCCAGGGCCTGGGCGCACACCACAGGCGGGCCAGGTATTCGGCGCTGAACATCAGGGTGAACAGCCACTCCAGCACCGACAGTGTGCCGTTGTGCCGCGAAGACACGGCCTCCACACTGTCCATCACCACCACCAGCAGCGAGAGCAGGATGGCGGCAATCAAGACCTGATCAAACAGTTTGCCTGCGCGGGTGTCCGCTTCAAAAATGACGGTGTACATGCGCTGGCGCAAGGTTTGCGCGGGTGCAGCGGGGGCCGAAGACGGTGCGGATGGCGGTGGATTCAGGGCGGACATGTCGGCATGCCTTTCATGTGTTCAGTGTGGGCAATCGGCTGGATATAGGAGCGGCGCATCAGCCCTTGGCCCGCCAGCCTTGCGCCAGTGCGCCTGCGCCAATGCCGGCCAGCGCCCACAGCAAATCCAGGTTGCCCGCGCCCAGCCCGGCAATGGCGGGGCCGGGACACACGCCGCACAGGCCCCAGCCTATGCCGAACAGTGCGGCACCCACGGCAGTCTCGCGGTTCCACGCAGCGGCATGGGCCTGGAAATTGCCACCCAGCAGTGGGTGGCGCAGCAGGCGGGGCACGCCCTTGTAGGCCAGCAGCGCCACCAGCACCGCGCCGCCCATCACCAGCATCAGCCCGAAATCCTGAAAGCGCAAAAAACTCAGCACCACCTGCGGCTGAATCATGGTGGACACCGACAGGCCAAACCCGAACAGCGCTCCGGCCAGCAGCGTGGCCAGTGCCTGCGCCAGCGAACGCTTTTGCGGAGACTGTGGCAATGAGGTGGAAGCCGGGGCAGAAGGTGTGCGGGCGCTCATGCCTGGCCTCCGATCAACAGGGCAAACAGGTTGGCGGTGACAAACGCCGTGGCCATGAAGGTGAGCACCGCCAGCAGCGAGGGCAGTTGCAGCGAGCCCAGCCCGCAGATGCCGTGGCCCGACGTGCAGCCGTTGCCCAGCCGCGCTCCGTAGCCCACAAAAAATCCGCCCACCACCAGCTGCCACACCGGCAGGCCCGTGGACTGGGGAGCCGCGCCCGCCAGCCCCAGCCACCACACGGCGGCACCCAGAATCAGCCCCAGCGCATACACCAGCCGCCAGCCCCGCGTGCCCACGTAGCGCGGTTGCTGGAAGTAGGGCCGGTTGACGACATACGACCAGGTGGACGAGAACACCGAGCTCATGCCGCCCACGCGTCCCGTCAACACAAACAGCAGGGCCACGCCCGTGCCAATCAGCAGCCCACCCAGCAGGTAGTGCTGCCAGCCCAGAGGAAAGAGGTTGTTCAGTGCATTCATGGGCGCGGATTATCCGGGGACGCTGGCGCGGGTTTGCCCTTTCGCGGTTGGCGTTTGTGGTGGGGTGCCGTTTCTTGCCTGGCTCTTGTGGTGACAAGCTTGTTTTTGCTTGGTGCGCTTTCGTTTCTCGGCTGACGTGTGTGGTGGCGTGCCGTGCCGTGTTGGCATGGCGTGTTGTTTCTCGACTGGCGTATGTGGTGGCGAGCCGCACCGTGCTGACGTGGCGTGCTGGGGAGGG
>CALMMY010000007.1 GCA_937868695.1 uncultured Comamonadaceae bacterium | reverse complement strand
CCAGTTGTACTTGCGCTTGCGGGCTTCGGGCAGCCAGTCCGGGTCCACCTGCTGGAAGCCGCGCTTGATGAACCAGTGCATGGTGCGCGTGGTCAGCACAAAAATGCTTTGCAGCCCCATCAGGCGGGCACGCTGCTCGATGCGTTTGAGGATTTTTTCGCCGTCACCCTGGCCCTGGCTCTGGGGGGACACGGTCACGGCGGCCATCTCGGCGGTTTTGGACTCGGGGTAGGGGTAGAGCGCGGCGCAGGCAAAAATCACCCCGTCGTGCTCGATGATGGTGTAGTTGGCAATGTCGCGTTCAATTTCAGTGCGGTCGCGTTTGACCAGCGTGCCGTCTTTCTCGAACGGCTCAATCAGTTGCAGGATGCCGCCCACATCGTCGGGCGTGGCCTCACGCAGTTCTTCGAGCTTTTCGTCCACCACCATCGTGCCGATGCCGTCGTGGACATACACCTCCAGCAGCAGCGCACCGTCCACCGAAAACGGGATGATGTGGCTGCGCTCCACCCCCGCCTTGCAGGCCTTGACGCAGTGCTGCAAATAAAACCCCGTGTCGGTGGGGTGCTGTGCGGTGGGCAGGGTGGCCAGCATGGCCACAGCCGTGTCCAGCGGCAGCTCGGTGTCGATGGGGTTGTCTTCGCTGATGGGCTGGGCGGGGTCGATGGGAATGCCCGGCACCTCGGTCACAAAAATCAGCTTGTCGGCCTGCATGGCAATCGCCACCGAGGTGGCGACCTCCTCCATGCTCAGGTTGAAGGCCTCGCCCGTGGGCGAAAAGCCAAACGGCGACAGCAGCACCAGCGCACCCATGTCCAGCGTGCGGCTGATGCCGCCCACATCCACCTTGCGCACCAGGCCGCTGTGCTGGAAGTCGATGCCATCCACAATGCCCACGGGCCGCGCCGTGATGAAGTTGCCCGACAGCACCCGCACCGTGCTGCCCGCCATCGGCGTGTTGGGCAGGCCCTGGCTGAAAGCCGCCTCAATCTCATAGCGCAGCTGCCCGGCGGCTTCCTGCGCACAGTCCAGCGCCACCGAATCGGTGATGCGGATGCCGTGCGAATACTTCGCCTGGTGCCCCTTGGCCGCCAGCTGCTCGTTCACCTGCGGGCGAAAGCCATGCACCAGCACCACCTTCACACCCATGCTCTGGATCATGGCCAAGTCCTGTGCCAGGTGCGGCAGCTTGCCCGCCGCAATGGCCTCGCCCGCAATGCCCACCACAAAGGTCTGGTTGCGGAACTTGTGGATGTACGGTGCCACCGAGCGGAACCAGGGCACGAAGGTGAAATTGAAGACGTTGGACATGGGGGAGATCGAAAAAATGAGTGGGGATCAGCGGGAGGAAACCGCTCAGACAGAAGATGTGCCCGCCGCAACAGGCTTGGCCTTGAATGGGTTGACCACGGTCAAACTCCCAAACCGCTGACCGTGGTTGAAGTCTTCGGTGTACAGCACATCGGCTCCGGCACGCAAAGCGGCTTCCAGCACCAGGGCATCCCACCATGACAACTGGTGTTGCTGCGCCAGCGCAATCGCGGTTTGCACACTGTGGGCGGTGCTGTCCATCACTTCAAATGCACACAGATGACTGACATGCTCTGCGGCCTGAAGTGGTGCGATAGCGGGCCTGAGCTTGCGGGTTGTCACCGCATAGAACTCTTGCAGCACCTGTGTGCTGAGCACAATGGTGTCCTGGTCGAGCGCCTCCTTAAAGCAGGTGTGGGCCATTTTCTGGCGTGTCGGATCGCTTGCATCAAACAGGTACACCAGGATGTTGGTGTCAAAAAAACAGATCATGCTGCGCCAGATGCCGTCTGGTCAGCCGGTGGTGCAGACCGGTCATGCAGACCGTCTCGCGTCCAGGTGGCTCCGGCACGGTTGGCCTGGCTTTGCCTGGCTGCCTCCAGAATGGCTTGGCCCGCCTGTCGCTTCTGGTCATTGACCTGAGCATACGTGGCCAAAAACTCCCGCACCTTGGCACTGACCGAGGTACCTTCCTGAATGGCCCGCACCCGTGCCTGCTTGATGACCGCATCGTCCAGCGAAATGGTGAGATTGCCCATGACTTGCTCCTGACTTGTGAAACACGAGAAAGAGTGTAAGACGTGAACCCGTGTGAATGGTCATTCTTCTCTGACCATTGCCACCCGCCACAGATAATCCCCCGCATGCCCGAACCGACCCCCGCATCCATTTCGCCGTCCCTTTCTCCTTCCTTGTCCCAGGCCACAGACCAGCCGGCCACACCTTCCGGCCAGGCGCAGCCCCACGTCACGCCCCAGACCCAGGCCGACAGACGGGAGCGGCCAGGCCGCATGCCGCCCACCCAGCGCCAGCAGCAGTTGCAAACACAGGGGCAACAACCGCCACCGCAGCCCCGGCCCCAGGCACAGCGCCAGCCACAGCAGCGGCCAGCCAGAGCCCAGGCCGCAGAAAAAGCCAACACCAATGGCGGCACCAGCGCCCATGCCCCCCAGGCCATCACCCCCAGGCCGCCGTTGCAGATCGACTTCCCTGAATCCTTGCCCGTGTCGGGCCGCCGCCTTGAAATCATGGATGCGCTGGCGCGGCGGCAGGTGGTCATTGTGTGTGGCGAAACCGGCTCGGGCAAAACCACGCAGCTGCCAAAAATTGCCCTGGCGATGGGGCGGGGGCGGCGCGAGCAGGTGGCCGGGCCGGATGGCAAGGTGCGCTGGGTGGGCAAGCTCATCGGCCACACCCAGCCCCGGCGCATTGCCGCCACCAGTGTGGCCAAGCGCATTGCCGACGAGCTGCATTCGCCGCTGGGCGAGGTGGCGGGCTACAAGGTGCGGTTTCAGGACAGGCTCACGCCCAGCGCCTCGGTCAAGCTGATGACCGACGGCATCTTGCTGGCCGAAACCCAGACCGACCCGCTGCTGCGTGCCTACGACACCCTCATCATCGACGAGGCCCACGAGCGCAGCCTCAACATCGACTTTCTGCTGGGCTTTCTGCGCCAGCTGCTGCCCAA
>CALMMY010000006.1 GCA_937868695.1 uncultured Comamonadaceae bacterium | reverse complement strand
CGCGGCCCACCGCCAGCGTGCTGCCCGCCGCCACGCGCAGCGCCTGCCACATGGGCACGGGCTGGCCGTCCAGGCTGAGCGGGGCGGGCGCGCCCGTCACCGCCACCACGGCGGGTGCGTTGAAGCGCAGGGTTGGCCCGGCCAGCGTGATTTCCAGCGCCGCCGCTTCGGGCGGGTTGCCCACCAGGGCGTTGGCCATGCGGTGGGCATAGGCATCCATGGGGCCGCCGGGGGGCACGCCCACGTCCCAGTAGCCGGTGCGGCCCGGCCAGTCCTGCACGCTGGTCTGCACACCGGGCTCCAGCACCTCGATGCTGCGGGGCTGGTAGGCCAGGGTGCCCAGCAGCCTGGTGGTCTGCTGCCCGGCCACAAACACCGGGTGGCGCACCACCTCGCGCAGGTAGCCCAGGTTGGTTTCGATGCCCGCCAGCCGGGTGCCGTCCAGCGCCTGGGCCAGCAAAGCCAGGGCTTCTTCGCGGTCGCGCCCGGTGACGATGAGCTTGGCCAGCATGGGGTCGTACCAGGGCGGCACGTCGGTGCCGCGCTCCACCCAGGTGTCCACCCTGGCACCGGGCGGAAACTGCACCTCGGTCAGCAGGCCCGCGCTGGGCTGGAAGTGGCGTGCCGGGTCTTCGGCATACAGCCGCACCTGGATGGACGCGCCGCTGGCCACCGGTTGCAGCGTGGCCAGCGCGGGCAGCTCACCGGCGGCCAGCTGCACCATCCAGGCCACCAGGTCCACGCCAGTGACTTGCTCGGTCACGCCGTGCTCCACCTGCAAGCGGGTGTTCACTTCCAGAAAATAGAACGCGCCGCTGGCCGCGTCATAGACAAACTCCACCGTTCCGGCAGAGCGGTACGACACCGCAGCCGCCAGGCGCACCGCCGTGGCGTGCAGGGCCTGGCGCTGTGCATCGGTCAGGCCGGGCGCGGGGGTTTCTTCGATCACTTTCTGGTTGCGCCGCTGCACCGAGCAGTCGCGCTCGCCCAGGGCGATCACGTTGCCCGCGCCGTCGCCGAACACCTGCACCTCGATGTGGCGGGCCTGCTCGACGTACTTCTCCAGAAACAGGCCCGCGTCCTTGAAGTTGGCCTGGGCCAGCCGCCCCACCGACTCGAAGGCTTCCAGCAGCTCGGCCTCGGTGCGCACCAGCCGCATGCCGATGCCGCCGCCACCGGCGGTGCTTTTGAGCATGACGGGGTAGCCGATGGCTTGCGCCTCGCGGCAGGCGTGGGCGGGGTTGTCGAGCACGCCCGAGCCGGGCAGCAGCGGCACGCCCAGCGACTGGGCCAGTGCGCGTGCGGTGTGCTTGAGCCCGAAGGCCTGCATCTGCGCGGCGGTCGGCCCGATGAAGGCCACACCGGCGGCCTCGCAGGCTTCGGCAAAGCCGGGGTTTTCCGACAGAAAACCGTAGCCCGGATGGATGGCCTGGGCACCCGCCTGGCGGGCCACGGCCAGGATGCGCTCGGCGTTCAGGTAGCTCTGTGCGGCAGGGGCCGGGCCGATGGGGTAGGCCTCGTCGGCCTCGCGCACATGGCGGGCCTGGGCATCGGCTTCGGAGTACACCGCCACGCTGCGCACGCCCATCTGCCGCAGGGTGCGGATGATGCGGCACGCAATCGCCCCCCGGTTGGCAATCAATACCTTGTCGAACATGGATTCCTTGTGCGGGCCGTCCCGCTCTGGCTGTGCGTCTGCGGGTCGTCCCGCAGACGGGGTTGCAGATCAGGCCGGGTCCCAGACCACGAGCCGGATGGGGGTGGGGTTGTAGGCGTTGCAGGGGTTGTTGAGCTGCGGGCAGTTGGAAATCAGCACCCACACGTCCATCTCGGCCCGCATCTCCACGTACTTGCCGGGCCCGGAAACGCCGTCGTCAAACTTCAGCTGGCCGCTGGCCGTCACGGGCACGTTCATGAAGAAGTTGATGTTGGGCACCAGGTCGCGCTTGGTCAGCCCCATGTCGGCCCGTTGCAGCGCAATGAGGTAGTTGTCGCGGCAGTTGTGCATGTACTTCTTCTGCAAGGCGTAGCGCACGGTGTTGCTTTCGGCGGCACAGGCACCGCCCAGCGTGTCGTGGCGGCCACAGGTGTCGGCCACGATGGTCAGCATCGCGTCGCCTTCGTTGCTCATCAGCCGCGAGCCGGTGGTGAGGTAGATGCCGCCCTGGGCCAGCATGGTGTCGGTGGCGCTGTAGTGCTCGGCCAGGTCGTCGGCGGCGTAAAAAATCACGTCGGCGGCCTGGTTGCCTTCCAGGTCGATGATGCGCAGTGTCTGCCCCCGGTTGACGCGGAACAGGATGGGCTCGCCCGCCGGGTGGGTCTGGTCCCACACGGCGTGCTGCGGGTCCAGGGTGCTTTCAACCAGGCGCAGCGCGGCTGCGGGGGTGGCCAGGGATGCGGCCACAGATGCAGTCACGGTGTCGGGGGTGGTGTTGGTGGTGTCGGTCATGCCAGGCTCCCGGTTCAGGCGTGGAACATGTCGGTGTTGTGCAGCGCACGGGCGTTTTCGGGGCGAAAGTGCCGGCACACATCGTCGGGCGGGGCCGCGCCCACGCGCCGCGCCAGCACGCCGATGCGCCCTGGGCGGTAGTCGGGCCGGGGGTCCAGCGGGTGCGGGGCGGACGACACCGCCACCACCAGATCCATGTCGCAGCGCAGCTCAAACCAGTGCCCCGGCTGGCTGTGTCCTGGGTGGAACACAAAGCCGCCCTCTTCGTTGACGCTGACTTTGCTGAACCAGTTCACGCCGATGGTCAGGTCGCGCGCGGTGAGGCCGTGCTTGCCGATTTCGGTCAGCAGGCCGTCTTTGCCGCTGCGGAACATGGCGTTGCGGTGCGCCTGGTAGCGGTGCTCGCCGTAGCGGGCGGCCATGCGGGTGTTGTCCAGCAGCAGGCCCAGCGGGTCGTGCCAGCCCAGGGTGTCGTGGGTGATGCTGGCCATGGCGCGGCCCATGTCGCTCATCAGCACATGGCCGGTGCTGTAGTGCGCGGTGTGCTGCGCCTTGAGCGAGTCGGGCATGTTGTAGCGCTCCAGCTTGTCGTGGGCGGCGTACAGCACCATGCTCAGGTTCACGTCGGCATCCAGCGCCACAAAGCGCAGCGCCCGCCCGCGCTGTATGCGCCACGACCAGTGGTTGCCGCCGGGCATCAGCTCGGACCACAGGATGTGGTCGGCGGCCAGTCCGGCGGTGGCATCGGCGGGAAACCGCTTCCACCAGGCCAGGTTGTCCACGGGTTGCTGCGGGGGCGGGTTGGAAATTTCCATGTCCGATTCGGCTTGCGGCATGGCTTGGCTCATGTCGATGCTCCTGTTGTTTCAGTCGTCAGTTGCTGTTGTTGCTGCTGCTGCCGTTCGCGCACGCCATCGAGTGCGCGATCAAGTGAGCGAACAGCGGCTGTGCGGTCCTGGTTGAGCGGGATGTCGTAGGTGATGGCCGCGCCATACGCCTGGGGGGCGTGCGGGTCCACCCTCACCTTGTCGAACACCAGCAGCCGGGTGCCGAGATGAAAGCCTTCGTGCAAGTCGTGCGTGACCATGAACACGGTCAGCCGGTTCTGCTGCCACAGGTCTTGCAGCAGGTGGTGCATGTCTTTGCGAATGCCGGGGTCCAGTGCGCCAAAGGGCTCGTCCAGCAGCAGGATGCGCGGCTTGCCCATCAGCGCCTGCGCAATTGCCAGGCGCTGCTGCATGCCGCCCGACAGCTGGTGCGGGTACTTGTGCAGCGATGGCGCCAGGCCCACCTTGTCCAGCATGGCCCGCGCCTCTTCGCGGGCCTGGGCCTTGGCCTGGCCCAGCAAGCGCCCCAGCCAGCGGCTGCGCGGCAGCTCCAGCGCCAGGGCCACGTTGTCCAGCACCGTCAGGTGCGGCAGCACCGAGTACTTCTGGAACACGATGCCCCGGCTGGCATCGGGCTCTGCCGCCAGCGGCTGCCCGGCCAGCGTGATGCTGCCCTTGCTGGGCCGCTCCTGGCCCAGCAGCAGCCGCAGAAAGGTGGATTTGCCGCAGCCCGATGCGCCCACCAGGGTGCAGAACTGGCCTTCGTCCACCTGCAGGTTGATGCGCTCCAGCACCACCTGCTCGCCGTAGCGCATCCACACATTGCTGATGTTCAGAAACGCCATGCTCAAGCCCCCTCGTGCCACGGAAACAGCCGCGCCGTCAGCGTTTTCAGCGCCCGGTCCATCATCCAGGCCAGCAGCGTGATCCAGGCCACATAGGGCAGGATCACGTCCATGGCCAGGTAGCGCCGCACCAGAAAGATGCGGTAGCCCAGCCCGTCGGTGGAGGCAATGGCCTCTGCCGCAATCAGGAACAGCCAGGCCGACCCCAGCGCCAGGCGCAGGGCAATCAGCAGGCGCGGCATCAGTTGCGGCAGCACCACGCGCAGGATCAGCGTCCACGAGCTGGCCCCCAGCGTCTGCGCCTTGATCAGCCACTCCAGCGGGATTTCGCGCGCCCGCTGCTCCAAGTCGCGGGTCATCACTGGCGCAATGCCGATGACGATCAGCATCACCTTGGACAGCTCATCCAGCCCGAACACGATGAACAGCACCGGCAGGATGGCCAGCGGCGGCACCATGGAAATGACGGCCACCGCCGGTGACAGCGCGGCACTGGCCAGCGGAATGGCCCCCAGCGCAATGCCCAGCACCAGCGCCACCACCGTGGCCACCGCCATGCCCAGCCCCAGGCGGCGCAGGCTGGCCAGGGTGTCGTCCCACCACAGCCAGCCCCCGGTGCGGGCATCTTCCTGCAAGGCATACCGTTGCACGGCATCGCCCATCTGGCCCAGGCTGGGCAGCAGCTTGTCGTCGGGGTTGAGGGCCAGCCGCGCGTCCGAGGCCACCAGGTAGGCGACCAGCAGCAGCGCAAATGGCAACACCGTCAGCGCGGCCTTCAGGCCACGGCCCGGCAGCAGGTTGATCAGTCGCATGGGGCCTCCGGCACAGGCAGGGCGTGGGCAGCGGCGGGCCGCAGGCTCACTTGATCTGGCCGTCGGCAGCCAGCTTCAGGTAGGTGGGGTCAAACCGCAGCTTGATGTTTTTGGCATTGCCCGTCTGGCTGCCCGCAAACTGCATGCCGATGGCCTCGGCGCTCTTGGCCCCCTCGCCCAGCAAGCCGTGCTTGAAGCTGAACTGCGCCACCTTGGTCATGGTGGCGGGCAGCTCTTTGCTCAGGGCAAAGGCGTGTGCATCCTTGGCGGTGTAGAACATCTTGGTGGCCGCCAGCTGGGCCTCGAAGCCTTTCAGGTCGGTGCCCGATGTCGCCGCCATCTTGCTGCGGGCTTCCTTGCCCTGCGGCGTGTCGCTGCTCATGATGCCCATCACCTCGTACCAGGCCCCCGTCAGCGCCTTGCCCAGGTTGGGGTTGTCGGCCAGGGTCTTGGTGTTGACCACCATCAGGTCGATGATTTCGCCGGGAATCTGGCTGGAGTTGAACAGCTGGCTGGTTTTGGGCGTGGCCGCCACTTCGGCCAGCAGCGGGTTCCAGGTGACCACCGTGTTCACGCCCTTGGTCTTGAAGGCCGCCACCTGGTCGGCATCGGAGGTGTTGACCACCTTCACGTCTTTTTCGGTGAGCTTGGCACTCTCCAGGGCACGGGCCAGCAGGTAGTGCGACACCGACATTTCCACCAGGTTGACCTTCTGGCCCTTCAGGTCGGCCAGCTTCTTGTTCTCGCCCTTCATCACGATGCCATCGTTGCCATTGGAGAAGTCACCAATGATGAGCGCGGTGGAATCCACCCCGCCTGCTGCGGGAATGGTGAGCGCATCCATGTTGGTCATGGTGCAGCCGTCAAACGCACCAGCCGTGTACTGGTTGATGGACTCCACGTAATCGTTGAGCTGTACCACATCCACCTTGATGTCGTACTTTTTGGCCCACTTGTCCATGATGCCGCTGGACTTGGCGTAGTCCCACGGCATCCAGCCCGCGTAGATGGTCCAGCAGACCTTGAAGTCTTTTTTGGGCGCGGCCCAGGCGGCGGTGCTGCCCAGGGCAGACAGGCCGGTGAACACGGCGGCGGCGACGGCTTGCTTGAAGAAACGGCGAGAGAACATGAGAACTCCTTGGAAGTGGCTCACGGGAACGGCGCACCACAATGCGCTTGGTTCTCCCGGGCTTTTGTCCCGCCGTGTAACCCCGCAAGGAGGTCGACAGCTCTCGGACCAGACACCTGCCAACGCAGACCGGAACCCTAGCCGTCTATTGAAAATGTGGCTCTTTGAATCCGGCACCTGCCAGACCATTCCCGCCGGATTGTTTTGAGCAAATTCCATGCCCGTCCGGCGGGTCGCATCAGCCCTGGCTTTGCCTCACTTTGGTGTGTGGCGAGTGCGCCGGGCCCAACAGCGTGCATGCCATCAGAAGATGGACTTCACCTTCCAGATTTCATCGGCATACGACTGGATGGTGCGGTCGGACGAAAACGGCCCCATGCCTGCCACGTTCAGGATGGCCTGGCGCGTCCACTCGGCGGGGCGGCGGTACAGGTCGTCCACCTTGAGCTGGGTGGTCACGTAGTCGGCATAGTCGGCCAGCAGCAGGTAGTAGTCCGATTCCAGCAGCGTGCGCGTGATGTCGTGGAAGCGGTTGGGCTCCTCGGGGCTGAACGCGCCTTCGGCAATGCGGTCGATGGCGGTTTTGAGGTCGTAGTTGTTGTCGTAGTAGCGCCGTGGGTTGTAGCCGCTGGCGCGCAGGGCCGCCACCTGCTCGGTGCGGTTGCCGAAAATGAAAATGTTGTCCAGGCCCACGTTTTCGGCAATCTCGATGTTGGCACCGTCCCAGGTGCCGATGGTGAGCGCGCCGTTGAGCGAGAACTTCATGTTGCCCGTGCCCGAGGCTTCGGTGCCGGCGGTGGAAATCTGCTCCGACAGGTCGGCCGCCGGAATGATGACTTCGGCCAGCGACACCCGGTAGTTGGGCAGAAACACCACCTTGAGCTTGTCGCCTACGCGCGGATCGCTGTTGACCGTGCGTGCCACATCGTTGATGAGCTTGATGACCAGCTTGGCCATGTAGTAGGCCGAGGCGGCCTTGCCACCGAAGATCACGGTGCGCGGCACCCAGTTGGCGTGCGGCTTGGCCAGAATCTGGTGGTAGCGGGTGATGACGTGCAGCACGTTGAGCAGCTGGCGCTTGTATTCGTGCATGCGCTTGATCTGCACGTCGAACAGGCTTTCGGGGTTGACCACCACGCCGGTTTCGCGGGCAATGCGCTCGGCCAGCCGCCGCTTGTTCTGCATTTTGGCCAGACGGAAGGCGTTGTTGAACTCGGGCTCATCGGCCAGCTCGCGCAGCTGGGCCAGCTCGCCCAGGTGCCGCCGCCAGGTGGTGCCGATGCGGCTGTCGATCAGCGATGACAGCGGCCGGTTGGCCTGCGACAGCCAGCGCCGGGGCGTGATGCCGTTGGTCTGGTTGCAGAAACGCTCGGGGAACACGCGGGCAAAGTCGGCAAAGATGGTTTCCACCATCAGGTTGCTGTGCAGGGCCGACACGCCGTTGATCTTGTGGCTGGCCAGCACCGACAGGTAGGCCATGCGCACGCGGCGCTGGCCGCGTTCGTCAATCAGCGACACGCGGCGCAGCAGGTCGTGGTCGCCGGGGAAGCGTTCATGGACATCGGCCAGAAAGCGGGCATTCAGGTCGTAAATGATGCGCAGGTGGCGCGGCAGCAGGCGGCCCAGCATGTCCACCGGCCAGGTTTCCAGGGCCTCGTGCATGAGCGTGTGGTTGGTGTAGCTGAAGATTTTTTCGCACAGTGCCCAGGCGCTGTCCCAGTCGAGGTCGTGCTCGTCGATCAGCAGGCGCATCATCTCGGGCACGGCCAGCGAGGGGTGGGTGTC
Organism: uncultured Comamonadaceae bacterium; assembly: GCA_937868695.1. GTDB lineage: Bacteria > Pseudomonadota > Gammaproteobacteria > Burkholderiales > Burkholderiaceae_C > UBA2334. The sequence goes on along the minus strand of CALMMY010000006.1, from coordinate 3,214 downwards.
GTTCAGGTGGATGGCCACCTTGTCGGCCAGCTGGTCGAAGTTGCCGTGGTTCTTGAGGTAGCGGCGCACGATGTCTTGCAGCGAGGCGCTGACAAAGAAGTACTCCTGGCGCAGCCGCAGCTCTTTGCCGTGGTCGGTGCTGTCGTCGGGGTAGAGCACGCGCGAGACGTTTTCCGACTGGTTTTTGGCCTCCACGGCGCGCATGTAGTCGCCCTTGTTGAAAGCATCGAGGTTGATGCCGCTGGTGGCCCGCGCCGTCCACAGGCGCAGGGTGGCCACGCTGCTCATCTCGTGGCCGGGCACGCAGCTGTCGTAGGCGGTGGCCACCACGTCTTCGGTGTCTGTCCAGCGCACCCTGGCTCCTTCCTGCACCAGCTTGCCGCCAAACCGCACGCTGTAGCTGAACTCGGGGCGCATGAACTCCCAGGGGTTGCCGTTGACCAGCCAGTAGTCGGGTTCTTCCACCTGGCGGCCATCGACGATGCGTTGGGCAAACATGCCGAAGTCGTAGCGGATGCCGTAGCCCATGCCGGGTATGCCGATGGTGGCCATTGCATCGAGGAAGCAGGCGGCCAGGCGGCCCAGGCCACCGTTGCCCAGGCCGGGGTCGGGTTCGAGGTCGATCAGCGCATCGAAGTCGGCCCCGAGCTGGGTGCAGGCGGTTTTGGCATCGTCATAAATGCCCACCGACAGCAGTGCGTTGGTCAGCGCCCGCCCGGTCAGGAACTCCATGCTGAGGTAGTACACCCGCTTGGCATCCTGCTCATTGGCTGCGTTCAGCGACTCGCGCCAGCGGTCCATGCAGCGGTCGCGCACGGCGTGGAACAGGGCAAACAGCCAATCGCGTTTGGTGGCCGAGCGCAGGTCTTTGCCCACGGCATAGACCAGCCGGTTGGCGATGGATTTGCGCAGCGCGTCCACGCTGTTGTCCAGGTGGTCGTATTCAAACGGGGTGGTGGCGTTGGGCGACAGGGTGGGCATGGTGTGGGGCATGGAGAGACGGTGTGTTCAGTTTGAAAGGCTGCCGGGGCGGGTATGCAGGGGGCGTGCCAGCAGGTTGCGGTAGATGCCCAGGTAGGCGCGGGCGGCGCTGGCCCAGTCGAAGTGCTGGCGCATGGCGTTGCGCTGCACGGTCAACCAGTCGGCGGGGCGGCGGTGCAGGGCCAGGGCGCGGCGCAGCGCGGTGCGCAGGCCCCAGGCGCTGAGTTCGCCGAACACCACGCCGGTGGCGCTGCCGTCGTCGATGTTTTCCAGGGTGCAGTCGGTCACGGTATCGGCCAGACCGCCCACGGCACGCACCAGCGGCAGGGTGCCGTAGCGTAGGCCGTAGAGCTGGGTCAGACCACAGGGCTCGAACTGGGAGGGCACCAGGATCATGTCGGAGCCGCCGATCAGCTGGTGGGCCAGGGCCTCGTCGTAGCCCACATGCAGGGCCACGCTGGCGGGGTGGCGGCGCTGGGCTTCCTGCAATGCCTGAACAATGGCCTGGTCGCCCGTGCCCAGCACGGCCAGCTGGCCGCCGCTGGCCACCAGATCGTCCACCACCTCGGGCAGCAGGTGCAGGCCTTTCTGGCTGGTCAGGCGGCTGACCACGCAGCACAGCAGCGCACCGGGGCTGGCTTGCAGGCCCATGCGCTGTTGCAGCCTGGCCTTGGCCTGGGCTTTGCCGCTGAGGTCGTCGGCGCTGTAGCCGGGTTGCACCAGGGGGTCGGTGGCGGGGTTCCACACGGCATCGTCCACGCCGTTGAGGATGCCGTGCAGCACCGACTGGCGGTGGCGCAGCACGCCATCGAGGCCGCAGCCCTGTTCTGGCCGGGTGATTTCGCGGGCGTAGGTGGGGCTGACGGTGGTGATGGCATCGCTGAACACCAGCCCGGCCTTCATGAAGGACACGTTGCCGTGGTACTCCAGACCGTGCATGTGGAAAAGGGTGGCGGGCAACCCCAGCGGGGTACGCACCTCCGGCCCGAACACGCCCTGGTAAGCCAGGTTGTGGATGGTGAACACGGTGGCCGGACGGGGCAGGTGCGCATGTGCGCCCAGATGGTGCAGGTAGGCCAGCCCCAGGCCGGTGTGCCAGTCGTGGCCATGCACCACATCGGGTGTCCACGCACTGTCCAGGCCCAGGCCCAGCAGGGCGGCGGCCCAGCCCAGCCAGGCAAAGCGGGCGGCGCTGTTGGCCCAGGCGTGGCCGTTGTCGTCGTGGTAGGGGTGCTGGCCCTGCTCATACAGGCCGGGGGCGTGCAGCAGCCACACCGGCTGGCCGCTGGCCGTGATGTGCCCGGCCTGCAGCCAGGGGGTGGTGCCGTCTGCGGTGTGGGCCAGTGGCCCCAGCCCGGCGGGCAGGCTGTGTACCCAGGCTGGGTGATGGGCGGGGTGGTGATGGTGGTGGGCATCGCGCCCGGCGGGCAGCGGCAGCGCCGGGCCGCTGGGTGTGACCCCGGCCTGCACACTGGGAAAGGCGGGCAGCAGCAGGCGCACATCGGCTCCCTGCGCAGCCAGGGCCGGGGGCAGGGCGGCGCTCACATCGGCCAGACCGCCGGTTTTGAGCAGCGGGAGCAGCTCGGCGCTGACGTACAGCACCTTCACCTTCAGGTCATTGCTCATGCCGCTGGCTCCGCTGCCAGACGCTCCAGCATGTCGCGCGTGACCAGCACCACGCCGCTGTCGGTGCGGAAAAAGCGCCGGGCATCTTCGGCGGCATCGAAGCCGATCTGCATGCCCTCGGGAATGACGCAGCCGTTGTCGATCACCACCTTGCGCAGGCGGCAGTGGCGGCCAATGTCCACATCGGGCAGCACCACGCACTCGCTCACTTCGGCATACGAATGCACCCGCACCTTGGAGAACAGCACCGTGCGCCGCAGGCGGGCACCCGAGATGATGCAGCCGCCCGACACCAGCGAGTCCATCGCCATGCCCCGGCGGCCATCGTCGTCGAACACGAACTTGGCCGGGGGCAGCTGCTCCTGGTGCGTCCAGATGGGCCATTCGCGGTCGTACATGTCCAGCTCGGGCACGGTGTTGGTGAGGTCGAGGTTGGCGGCCCAGTAGGCATCAATGGTGCCCACGTCGCGCCAGTAGGCGGGGGCTTCGCTGCTGCTCTTGACGCACGACAGCCCGAAGGGGTGGGCCACGGCCTGGCCCTGCGCCACCAGTGCGGGGATGATGTCCTTGCCGAAGTCGCGGCTGGAGGCGGCGTTGCCCGCATCTT
>CALMMY010000005.1 GCA_937868695.1 uncultured Comamonadaceae bacterium | reverse complement strand
AGAGCCTGTTTTTCGCACCCACTGATTTGCCCCAGTACGGCATGAACGTCACCACCTTGCTGTTGCCGCTGTTCGCCGCTGCCGCGGTGGCCAAGCGCATCGTCAAAGCAGACGTTGCGTATGTTGATGTGCGTTACAGCCAGGCGCTGAAGCTGTCGGTGGCCTACCAAGGCGGTGTGGTGGTGTGGGTGGCCTTTTGGGCACTCTATGGCCACGGCTTTGGTGCCGAAAACCTGTTGGAAATTGCCCAGTTTGGCAGTGCTTACATGGCTGTGGTGTTGCTGGAGCCACTGGTTGATCTGGGTGTGCTGGCGGGTGCCAAGTGGCTGCACCGCCTCAAAGGCTCGGCCTGGGTCCAGCCCCGTTTGTACTCGGCAGCGTGAACGGTTGCTGCATGCGTGGACCAATCGGTGTGTCCATCCGCTCTGAGGGAGGCTGGCTTTGACTGAAGCTTTACACACTGGGTGGGTGTCGATCGTGGGGGCTGGGCCTGGCCCGGTCGATCTGATGACCTTGCGCGCGTTGGATCGGCTCCAGCGTGCCGATGTCGTGGTGTACGACCGGCTGATTTCACCCGACATTCTGGAGCGAATCCCTGCGCTGGCTCAACGGCTGTACGTGGGGAAGGCATTGGGCCACCACAGCGTGCCGCAAGCGGGTATCCACGCCTTGTTGATTGAGCATGCCAAGGCCGGTCGGCGGGTGGTGAGGCTCAAAGGCGGCGACCCGTTTGTGTTCGGTCGGGGCGGCGAAGAGGTGCAGGCGCTGCAGGCGGAGGGCATCGCCTTCGAGGTGGTACCGGGCGTCACGGCAGCCAGCGGTTGTGCAGCGGCGGCGGGTATTCCCTTGACGCACCGGGAACTATCGGGCAGCTGCGTGTTTTTGCCGGGTCACCTGGCCGACGATGGCGCCACACATGACTGGCGCGCGTTGGCGCGCCCGGGGCAAACCCGGGTGTTTTACATGGGCATACAGCGGTTGCCGCACATCGCCGAGCGGCTGATGGCGCATGGGCTGTCGCCAGACACCCCAGCGGCCATCGTGCGCGATGGCACCCGCCCGTCACAGGTTGTCCTGGCCTGTGGCTTGCGCCGCCTGTTGGAGCTTGCCCCGGCCTACGGCCCTCAACCAGGTTTGCTCATCATTGGCGAGACCGTGCAACTGAGTACACATTTTCAGTCTGCGTGTACAGATGCGGCGGACGCGGCGGACGCGGTTTGCCATGACTGAGCCGCTTTTGTCGAGGGCAACCGCACCTGTGCAGGTCAAAGGCTGGTGCCCGGGCGCGGTGCGGCCCATGGCCGCCAACGACGGGCTGGTCGTCCGCATTCGCCCGCCGGGTGGTCGCCTGACCGCTGCGCAGGCCCAAGGCGTGGCCGCGTTGGCGCAACGGTTTGCCCACCCTCTGCTGGAGCTGACCAACCGTGCCAACCTGCAACTGCGCGGGGTCAATCCTGCGCAGCATGGCCAGCTGGTGGAGGCCTTGCGCGCGCTGGAACTGGTTGACGGCGACGCGGCCACCGAATCGCGGCGCAACGTGCAGGTTCAACCGTTTTGGGCTGGCGACGACGTGACCTCCCACCTGGCGCAGCATTTGAGCGCCCATTTGGGGGCCCATGCCATCGCGTTGCCGGCCAAGTTTGGCTTCGCCGTTGACACAGGCCCCGTGCCTTGCCTGCGCGAGGCCTATGCCGATGTCCGGCTGGAGCGGCATGCGGATGGCGTGCTGGTCTATGCGGACGGGGCTCATCGCGGTGTGGTGGTTCCGCCGAATGAAGCGCCAGAACGCGCGCTGGCCTTGGCGCATTGGTTTGTGCGCGCGGGAGGCGCACCTTTGGGGCGTGGACGCATGCATGCGTTGCTCGGCACCTGTCCTCTGCCGGCTGAATGGGGGCAAACACCCGTTGCGGCCCACCCGGGTTGTGTGCCTGGCCCAGGGCCACACGCTGCGGGGCAGGTCGTCGCCCTGGCGTTCGGATTGGTGCAGGCCACCACGTTGGCACGGCTGGGGGCACTGGGCGCACTGCGCCTGACCCCGTGGCGCAGCCTGCTGGTTGAAGGGGCATCGGGCCTGACCAGCAGCGCAGAGCTCATCACCGATCCGTTGGATGCCCGCCTCAGGGTGTCGGCCTGCACGGGCGCGCCGGGTTGCGGGCAAGCGCACGGGGCCACCCGTGGGCTGGCCAGTGACCTCGCGCAGTGGGTGGCACCAGCCAGCGTGCTGCATGTGTCAGGTTGTGCCAAAGGCTGTGCACACCCCAGACCCGCTGCCACCGTCGTGGTCACGCCGCAGGGTTTTGACTTCGTCCGCCGGGGCTTGGCGGCCAGCCCACCAGACATCAGCGGGCTGGATCGCCCCGCATTGGATCAACTGTTACAACACGAGTTCGGACATGCTCCACAGCTATGAACGCGATGGCAATGCCATCTACCGCCAATCCTTTGCCATCATCCGCTCCGAGGCCACCTTGGATCGGTTCTCGCCCGTCGAGGAGCTGGCCGTGGTTCGCATGATCCATGCCGCCGGACTGGTGGGTTTGGAGGCCCATGTGGCGTTCACGCCAGGCATGGCCGAAGTCACACGGCATGCGCTGAATGCGGGTGTACCCATTCTGTGCGATGCACGCATGGTCAGCGAGGGCATCACCCGAACGCGCTTGCCTGCCCGCAACCCGATTGTGTGTACCCTTCACGATGCCTCCGTCGCGGAGCTGGCGCGGCAGATGGGCACGACCCGCAGTGCCGCCGCACTGGAGCTGTGGCGGCCGCACCTGGCCGGTGCGGTGGTGGCCATTGGCAACGCCCCGACGGCGTTGTTCCACCTGCTCAACATGCTGCAGGACCCCGATTGCCCACGGCCAGCGGCCGTCATCGGTTGTCCTGTGGGTTTTGTGGGCGCGGCTGAGTCCAAGGCCGCGTTGATGGCCTCGAAAGCCGTCCCGGCACTCGTGGTGCATGGCCGACTGGGCGGCTCGGCCATCACGGTGGCGGCCATCAACGCACTGGCCAGCGAGCAGGAGATTTGATGGGACGCATCATTTGTGCCGGCCTGGGGCCAGGCGACCCCGATTTGATGAGCGTGCGCGCTGATCGCCTGGTGCGTTCGGCCCAGCATGTGGCTTATTTCCGCAAAAAAGGGCGGCCTGGTCAGGCCCGAAAGATGGTTGCATCGTTGCTGGCGGCTGACGTGACCGAGTACCCGATGGAATACCCGGTGACCACCGAGTTGCCGTTCGACAGTCCCGCCTACATCACCTGTCTGGCGAAGTTCTATGACGACTGGTCCCAGCGGCTGGCCGAGCTGGCCGTGCAGCACGATGTGGTGGTGTTGTGCGAAGGTGACCCGTTTTTTTACGGCTCTTTCATGCACCTGTACACCCGCCTGCAGGGACGTGCGGTGGTGGAGGTGGTGCCGGGCATACCAGGCATGGTGGGCTGTTGGTCATCGGTGGGGCAACCCATGACCTGGGGCGACGATGTGATGACGGTGTTGATGGGCACCTTGCCTGAAGACACCTTGGTTCACCGCATGCAGACGGCCGATGCCGTTGTCGTGATGAAAACGGGGCGCAACCTGCCGCGTGTGCGGCGTGCTTTGGCCCGAGCCGGGCGGTTGGAACACGCCTGGTTGGTGCAGCACGGCACCATGCCCCAGCAACACATGGCCCGGTTGGCGGACACACCCGATGAGGCTTGCCCCTATTTCGCCATCGTGCTGGTGCACGGGCAAGGTAGGCGACCGGAGGTGATGGAATGAGCGGCTGGTTGTGCATTGTTGGCCTGGGGCCCGGCGACCCGTCGCAGGTCACGCCTGAAGTGAACCAGGCGCTGGCCAACGCCACTGATGTGCTGGGCTACATACCCTACGTGGCGCGGGTGACACCGCGACCAGGGCTGGTGCTGCACGCGTCTGACAACCGCGAGGAACTGGATCGCGCCCGCATGGCCCTTGGGTTGGCGGCACAGGGTGGCCGGGTGGTGGTGGTGTCGTCGGGCGATCCGGGGGTGTTTGCCATGGCTGCGGCGGTGTTCGAGGTCATGGAGGGCCGACCCGACTGGCAAGCGTTGGATGTGCGGGTGTTGCCCGGCATCACGGCCATGTTGGCGGCGGCGGCGCGCGCAGGTGCCCCCCTGGGTCATGATTTCTGTGTCATCAACCTGAGTGACAACCTGAAGCCTGTCGAGTTAATTAAAAACCGGGTACGCGCCGCCGTGACCACTGACATGGCCATGGCGTTTTACAACCCACGTTCGGCCAGCCGCCCCCACACGCTAGAGCGTGTTTTCCAGGTGCTGCGTGCGGCATGTGAGCCCGAGCGCTTGCTGCTGTTTGCCAGGGCCGTTTCAACCCCACAAGAGCAACTGACCTGGGTGAGCTTGAGCGAGGCCACGCCCGACATGGCAGACATGCGCACGCTGGTCATCGTGGGCAGCTCCACCACTCGGCGCGTGGGGCGTTTTGTCTACACACCCCGCTCGGTCTCATGAGCATGCGCCACCTCCATGCCCAGCCATTGCAGCGCCTGTGCCACCGTGCTGACGGTGACACGCACGGGCAGCGACGGTCGATCAATCAAGATGACCTGGCAACCCAACTCGCGTGCAGCGAGCAATTTGGCCTGTGCGCCTTGGCCTCCGGCGTTTTTCGCCACGACGTGTGTGATGCGGTGCGTTTGCATCAGCGCCAGGTCGTTTTGCAGTGTGAACGGGCCCCGGTCGAGTACCACTGTGCCCTGGGCCTCGGCCAAACTGAACCCAGGGTCAACCCAGCGCAACAGGTACCAGTGCCGGGGCACGGCCAGAAAAGGCTGCACATGCAACCTGCCAATGGCCAGAAACACCCGGGCAGCGTGGGGTGGCAGGGCTTGCACGGCGGCGGCGAGGTCGGGTACGTGCTGCCAATCGTCCCCTGCCTGGGGCTGCCATGCCGGACGCTCCAGCGCCAGCAGGGGCAATGCCAACGCGCCACACGCTTGTGCTGCGTGGTGACTCATTTGGGCCGCGAAGGGGTGTGTGGCATCAATCACATGGGTGATGGCCTCGCGCTGCAAGTAGTCTTTCAGCCCGTCAACCCCACCAAAGCCACCGATGCGCATGGGCAAGGCCTGCGCCACGGGCGCTTGCGTGCGTCCGGCGTACGAAAACACGCCAGGCACATGGGCGTTGGCCAGGGCTTGCGCAAGCTGACTGGCTTCGGTGGTGCCCCCCAGCAAAAGGACACGTGGCATGGTTGAACAGTGGCTGTCGATCATTGGCATGGGAGAAGACGGGCTTGTGGGGCTGTCGGATGGTAGCCGGAGCGCGTTGGCACAGGCTCGGCACGTGTTTGGCGGGCCGCGTCACTTGGCGCTGGCGGGTCTGGCCGACAACGGCAGGGCCTGGGACGTGCCGTTTGACCTCACCCCGGTGCTGGCCTTGCGCGGGCAGCCCGTGGCCTTGCTGGTGTCGGGCGATCCGTTCTGGTTCGGTGCGGGAGGCAGTGTCTGTCAGCACTTGCAGCCCGGCGAGTGGCTGGCCTACCCCACACCCTCTACGTTCTCGCGTGCGGCGGCCCTGTTGGGCTGGCGGTTGGAAACCGTGCGCTGCCTGGGGCTGCATGCCATGCCCCTGAGCGCGGTGCGCCCTGAGCTGCGCCGGGGCCAGCGCCTCATTTGCCTGGTGCGCAATGGCGAGCAGCTGCGTGCGCTGGCCGAGTTGGCCAGTGGCCATGGCTTCAGCCGTTCGAGTGGCTGGGTGCTGGCGCGGCTGGGTGGCCCCCATGAGCGCATGCGCGCGTTCAGGCTGGACGATGCCCCCGAGCTGTCGGATTTGCCATCGCCCCTGGCCGTGGCCCTTGATCTGCACGCGGGTCCCTTGGGTTTGCCCACCACCAGTGGTCTGCCTGACGCGTTATATGCCCACGATGGACAAATCACCAAGTCACCCATTCGGGCCCTCACCCTGAGCGCCCTGGCTCCGCGCCCCGGTGAATGTCTCTGGGATTTGGGCGCTGGTTCGGGCTCCATTTCGGTGGAGTGGTGCCTGGCGGGCGGAAGTGCCCATGCCGTTGAGCGGGATGCCACCCGTGTCGATCACATCCGCAACAATGCCGAAACGTTTGGCGTGCCACACCGCCTGACGGTACACCAGGGGCGTTCGCTCGATGTGCTGCATGCCTTGCCTATGCCAGCTGCCGTGTTCGTCGGCGGCGGGTTTGACAGCGCGTTGTTTGCAGCCATTGCCCCCTTGCTGCCACCCGGCTGTCGGTTGGTGGTCAACAGCGTCACCCTGGAAACCGAGGCCTTGCTGGTGCAACTTCACGCCCAGCGGGGCGGGGCGCTGCTGCAAGTTGCCGTGGCCCAGTCTCAACCCCTTGGGCGTTTTCGGGGCTGGGTGCCCGCGCGCCCGGTGGTTCAGTGGAGCGTGGTGTGGCCATGAGCATGTTTGTTGGCCTGGGTTTTCGCCCGCACACCACGGGTCAGGCACTGCGCCAGGCGCTGGTTGCCGCCGAGCGCACGGCACAACGCAGCTGGCCCGATCCGGTTTCTTTTGAAGCGTTGGCCACCGCTGCCGACAAGCATGACCACCCGGCCTTGTCGCAGCTGGCCACTGAACTCGGTGTGCCGGTGGTGGCGGTAGCCCTGGTACAGCTGCGGGCACAAGATGCCCAGCCCAGCCACCACGTGCCCGCACGCTACGGTGCCCACAGTTTGGCCGAGGCCGCTGCCCTGGCTGCTGCGGGCGAGGGGGCTGTGCTGGTTGCGCAGCGCCACATCAGCACTGACGGTACGGCCACGGCGGCCATTGCCTTGAAATTTTCACCCGAGCATTCAACATGACCATTCATTTCATCGGCGCCGGACCGGGTGCCCCCGATCTTCTGACCCTGCGCGGGCGCGACCTGATTGCCGCCAGTCCGGTGTGTCTGTACGCCGGTTCGCTGGTGCCCGAGGGCGTGCTGGCGCACTGCCCACCCGGGGCGCAAATGGTCAACACCGCGTCACTGTCGCTGGCACAAATCGTGGCGGCGATGCAAGACGCGCACCGCCAGGGATGGGATGTGGCCCGTTTGCACTCTGGCGACCTGTCGGTTTGGTCGGCCATGGGCGAGCAGTTGAGGGCGTTGCGTGAGGTGGGTATTCCCTACACCGTCACGCCCGGTGTGCCTGCGTTCGCGGCGGCTGCGGCCACGCTGGGGTGCGAACTGACCTTGCCGGGCATGAGCCAGTCGGTGGTGCTCACGCGCACCAGTGGCCGGGCCTCGCCCATGCCGGAAGGCGAAGCCTTGGCCCAATTTGCGCGCACGGGCGCAACGCTGGCCATCCACCTGTCGGTTCATGTGCTGCCCCAGGTCGTGCAAGACCTGTTGCCCCACTACGGCAGCGACTGTCCAGTCGCCGTCGTCTGGCGCGCCAGTTGGCCAGACGAGCGTGTGGTGCGGGCCAGCTTGGCGACCATCCTGTCGGCCATGGGGGAGGGCATTGACCGCACCGCGCTGATTCTGGTGGGGCACAACCTGGGGGCAGACGACTTTGGCCACAGCCGCCTGTACGCGGCGGACTATGACCGCCGGTACCGCCCATTGGGGGCGCAACCCCGTTTCCCGGTGGGCACGGAATGAACATTCGCCTGAGTCTGATCGGCATGGGTGCGGGCCACCCTGATCACATCACCCGCCAAGGCATCGCAGCGTTGAACCAAGCGCAATTGGTGTTGTTGCCACGCAAAGGCCCGGACAAGGCCGACTTGGCCGAGTTGCGCGCACAGTTGTGCCGCGAACTCATCACTCACAGCGGTGTGGTGTTGGCCCCGTTTGACATGCCGTTGCGAACAGGTGCCGAGTCTGACTACCCCGGTGCCGTGGACCGCTGGCACGATGCCATCGCGCAGGTGTGGCTGCACACCATTGGGCAGCATTTGCCACAGGGCGGGCGCGTGGCCTTGCTGGTCTGGGGCGACCCGTCTCTGTACGACAGCACCCTGCGCATCGCACAACGCCTGGCGCGTCAGGTGAGTGTGACCACCACGGTGGTGCCCGGCATCACCGCGTTGCAGGCCCTCACGGCTGCACACGCCATACCGCTCAATGACATCAATGCCCCGGTGCTGATCACCACCGGGCGGCGCTTGCGGGACCACGGTTGGCCCGACGGTGCCGACACCGTGGCGGTCATGCTGGACGGTCATTGCGCGTTCCAGATGTTCTCCCCGCTGATGGGTGTGCGCATCTGGTGGGGGGCTTACCTGGGCATGCCGCACCAGATCTGCCTCAGCGGTGAAGTGGCTGAAATCGGCCCTGTGATTTTGCGTGCGCGCACCGAGGCCAGGGCGCTGCACGGATGGATCATGGACACCTATTTGCTCAAACGAACACACCCACATTCAGAGCCCGGCTCTGAAGCCATCCACAAAGAGACAGCACATGGACATTGAAGCCCCACCCATCTCGCGCGACACCCCCAAACCCCAAGGTGCCCGACGCGGTCTGGTCATCGTTCACACCGGCAACGGCAAGGGCAAAAGCACGGCCGCTTTCGGGCTGGCCTTGCGGGCCCATGGCCGGGGCAAGGTCGTCAAGGTGTACCAGTTCATGAAGGTGCCATCGGCCCGGTTTGGCGAGCACCGGTTGTTCGAGCAACTGGGCATTCCCATCGAAGGCCTGGGCGATGGTTTCAGCTGGAAAAGCCGTGACTTGGCGCATTCCGCACAGTTGGCTTTGGCTGGTTGGGAGAAAGCCCGTGCCAGCATCCTTTCCGGCGAGTATTTCATGGTGGTGCTGGATGAAATCATGTACCCCTTGCGCTACGGGTGGATTGAGTTGGATGCCGTGCTGGATGTCCTGCGCCAGCGCCCGCCAGCTGTTCATGTGGTGTTGACGGGCCGAAATGCACCTGCCGAGCTGGTGGAACGGGCCGACACCGTGACCGAAATGACACTGGTCAAGCACCATTTTCAGCAGGGCGTACCGGCCCAGCGGGGCATCGAGGACTGAAACATCAAGTCCATCGTTGCCCTGCGCCCTGACCGACTGGGCGAGGCGGCCCACATGCTGGTGGATTGCCTGCTGGCACTGCCGCAGCCCGCACCTTGAAACCTTTCGACTGAATCCCTTGATTGAAACCCTGAACCCTGACTGAACCCGCACCCACCATGAACCTGCAAAAAATCCCCACCACCATCGTCACAGGCTTCCTGGGCAGCGGCAAAACCACCTTGTTGCGCCATTTGCTCACCCATGCACACGGCAGGCGCATCGCCGTCATCGTCAATGAGTTTGGCGAACTGGGCATTGACGGCGAACTGCTGCGCAGCTGCGGCATCGGTTGCGATGAAACCGGTGCCGACAACGGCCAATTGTTTGAATTGGCCAATGGCTGCCTGTGCTGCACCGTGCAGGAAGAATTTGCACCTGTGATGGAGTTGCTGGCCGCGCGCCGCGACCAGATTGACCACCTTGTCATCGAAACCTCGGGCTTGGCCTTGCCCAAACCGTTGGTACAGGCGTTCCAGTGGCCCACCCTGCGCACGGCCTTCACGGTGGATGCGGTGGTGACCGTGGTGGACACACCCGCAGCGGCCGCAGGCCAGTTTGCTGACAACCCGCAGGCGGTGGATGCTCAGCGCAAGGCCGACGACAACCTCGACCACGACTCACCCCTGGCTGAACTGTTTGAAGACCAGCTGGCCACGGCCGATCTGGTGGTGCTGAACAAAACCGACGGAGTCGATGCAGAGGGACTGGCCCGCGTGGAAGCCCTGGTGCGGGCTGAAGCCCCCGCTGGTGTCAAGCTGGTGCATGCCCAACATGGGCGGCTGGCCCCCGAGGTGCTGCTGGGCTTTGGCCGTGCGGTGGAGGATGCCATTGACCAGCGCCGCACCCACCACGACGAAGAAGAAGACCACGACCACGATGCCTTCGACTCCCTGTCCCTCACCCTGGAAGTGAAAGACCGCCAGCGCCTGCTCAATGCGCTGGCCGCGCTGGTGCAGCGCCACGAGATCTACCGCATCAAAGGTTTTGTGGCCTTGCCCGGCATGGCCATGCGGCTGGTGGTTCAGGGCGTGGGCCAACGGTTTGATAGCCAGTTTGACCGCCCCTGGCGTGCCGACGAAGCCCGGCTGACCCGCCTGGTGTTCATTGGTGACCACCTGAATGCCGACGTGCTGCGGGCCGAACTGACCGCCGCCCTGGCCTGACCCCCGCGAACACCGCTGCCACGAGGGACACCCGCCATGCACCTGCTGTCTACCCGCCCTGGAGGTTACGTCGATGACGGCGGCCAAGGCATCGTTCGCGTGGCCCAAACGCCTGCCGACATCGTCGTGTTGAGTGCAGCCGACACCACCTTGTCTCTGCTGGCCGATGCCGTTCAGGGCTTGCCCGCCGACTTTCCCACCGTGCGGCTGGCCAATCTGATGTGGCTGCGCCAACCCGCATCGACCGACTTTTACGTGGACGATGTGTTGCGCCACGCCCGTGTGGTGGTGATCGACCACCTGGGGGCACCCAGCGACTGGGCCTACCTGGTGGAGCAGGTGCAACAACTGGCCAGCAAGCACGGTCAGTGGGTGGCGGTGTTCTCGGGCGATCAGGTGCAAGACCCGCAACTGGTGATGCGCAGCACCGCCACGCCGGACGACTGTCACCGGCTCTGGCGCTACCTGCGCGAAGGCGGGCGGGACAACGCCCACGGTTTTTTTGCGTACATCGCCCACACGGTGTGGGGCAGGGGGCAACCACCGTCACCCGCTTGTGCGTTGGATTCAACGTCTTTTTATGCTCCAACGCTTGTATATAAAGATTCAATTGCTATAAAAAGCGAAATAAACGTTGTGCCCTGTGTGCTGGTGGTGTTTTACCGTGCCCACCTGCAGGCGGGCAACACGGCGGTGTTTGATGCCTTGTTGCAAGCCCTGGCCGATGTCGGCCTGCGCCCGCTGGCCGTGGCCATTGACTCGCTCAAGAACCCCGACAACCTCTCTTCACTCAAAGCACTGGTGCGTGAGCAGGCGGTGGATGTGGTGCTGAATGCCACCGCGTTTGCCCTGGGCTCGCCAGACTCACCCAGCGATGCGGCTGACGGTGCCGCCAGCCACTGGGCAGGCAACGCGCCCGTGTTGCAACTCATCACCGCCGGGTGCGACCGGGGGCAATGGCAGGCCGATGCGCACGGCCTGGCCCCGCGCGACCTGGCCATGCAAGTGGTGCTGCCCGAGGTGGACGGGCGCATCATCACCCGTGCCATCAGCTTCAAGGGCCTGGCCTGGCGCTGCGAACGCACACAGGCCGACGTGGTGCGCTACCAGCCCGAGCCCGAACGCATTGCCTTCGTGGCCGAGCTGGCGCGGCGCTGGTGTGTGCTGCACCACAAACCGGTGGCCGACAAACGCGTGGCCCTCATCCTGGCCAACTACCCGGGTGATGATGGCCGGGTGGCCAACGGGGTGGGGTTGGATACGCCTGCCTCCACGGTCGATATCCTGCACGCCCTGCACGCCCAGGGCTGGTGCATCGGCGAAGCGGCAGGGCTCCCCACTGACAGCGATGCCCTGATGGCCCGCCTGCTGTCCGATGTGACCAACGACCTGGCACAGAACGACCACCGCGCCGTGGGCCAGAGCCTGGCCATGGCCGACTACCTGACCGACTTTGCCAGCCTGTCGCCCGGCAACCAGCAAGCAGTGTGCGACCTGTGGGGCGCGCCCGAGGCCGACCCCATGGTGCGTGCCGGGCGGTTCATGGTCAGCGGACAACGGCTGGGCCATGTGTTTGTGGGCATACAACCCTCACGCGGGCGCGACATGGACCGCGTGGTCGGCTACCACGATGCCGACCTCGTGCCTCCGCATGCCTACCTGGCGTTCTACTTTTGGCTGCGCCGCGTGTTTCAAGTGGATGCGGTGGTTCATGTGGGCAAGCACGGCAACCTGGAATGGCTGCCGGGCAAAAGCGTGGCCCTGGGCAGCGACTGCTGGCCCGACGTGCTGCTGGGCCCGTTGCCCCACCTGTATCCATTCATCGTCAATGACCCGGGCGAAGGCAGCCAGGCCAAGCGGCGCTCGCAGGCGGTCATCATCGACCACCTCATGCCGGCCCTGACGCGGGCGGAAACCTATGGCCCACTGCTGGAGCTGGAGCGGCAGATGGACGAGTACGTTGATGCCCTGTCGCTCGACCCCCGGCGAGCCGGTCGGTTGCGCCAGGACATCTTGGCCCATGTGCTGACACACCGCCTGCACGAAGACCTGGGCTTTACCCCGCCCCAGACCGATGCGCAGCGCGAAGCCCTGCTGACCCGGCTGGACTCGTACCTGTGCGAGCTGAAAGAGTCGCAAATTCGCGACGGGCTGCACCGGTTTGGCCAGTCACCCCAAGGGACGCAGCGCATCGACACCCTGCTGGCACTGTCCCGGTTTGGCAGCGGTGCAGCGCCAGGGCAGGGCAGCTTGCTGACCGCCTTGGCGCACGACCTGGGGCTGGCTGCGTTTGACCCGCTCACACCCGATTGGGCCAGCCCCTGGACCGGGCCGCGTCCCGACGTGTTGCAGCACCTGTCCGACACCGCTTGGCGGCACCAGGGGCATGTCCGTGAGCGGCTGGAGCAGCTGGCCCAGGCCCTGATTGCCGGTACACAGCCCCTTCAACCCGAATGGACAAGCACCCACGCCGTGTGGGCCCACCTGCAACAGGTACTGGTACCACGGGTGGACGCGTGTGGCCAGGCCGAAATGCAGGGTTTGCTGCAAGGCCTGGCGGGCCGCTTTGTACCGCCAGGCCCCAGCGGGGCCCCGTCGCGCGGGCGGCCCGACGTGTTGCCCACCGGGCGCAACTTTTACGCCGTGGACACCCGGTCGGTGCCCACACCGTCGGCCTACCAGACTGGCTCGCTGGCGGCCGACCGCGTCATCGAGCGGCACCTGCAAGACCACGGGTGCTGTCCCGCGTCGGTGGGTCTGTCGGTGTGGGGCACCAGCACCATGCGCACGGGAGGCGAGGACATGGCCCAGGCCTTCGCTCTGCTGGGGGTGCGGCCCAAATGGGCCCCCGGCAGCAACCGCGTGACCGACATTGAGGTGCTGCCCATGGCCATCCGCAACCGGCCACGCGTGGACGTAACCTTGCGCATCTCCGGGTTTTTTCGCGATGCCTTCCCCAACCTGGTGGACCTGTTTGACGCTGCGGTGCAGGCCGTGGCGGCCATTTCACCCGACGACGAGCCCGATGATGTCAACCCCATTCGTGCGCGGGTGCTGCGCGAAGCCGCCGAGGCGCACGCCCAGGGCGTGGAGGAGGGCCAGGCCCGCCGACAGGCCAGCTGGCGCGTGTTCGGGCCCCGGCCTGGTGGGTACGGGGCCGGTGTGCAAGAGCAGATTGTGGGCGGGCGCTGGCAGCAAGGTGCCGACCTGGCACAGGCCTACCTGGCGGTGGGCGCGTTCGCCTACGGCCAGGATGGCCACGGCCTGGCGGCGCGTGGCGCGTTCGAGCAACGTGTGGGCGGCCTGGACGCGGTGCTGCACAACCAGGACAACCGCGAGCACGACATCCTCGACTCTGACGACTACTACCAGTTCCAGGGTGGCATGGGCGCGGCGGTACGGCTGCTGTCGGGCAACATGCCCGCTCTGTACCACGGCGACCTGAGTGTGCCGGGCGCACCCCGTGTGCGCACACTGAGCGAAGAAGTGGCCCGTGTGGTGCGCTCACGCGCCGTCAACCCCAAATGGCTGGCAGGTATCCAGCGCCACGGGTACAAGGGTGCCTTCGAGATAGCCGCCACGGTGGACTACCTGTTCGGCTTCGATGCCACCGTGGGCGTGGTCACTGACCACCAGTACGCCCTGGTGGCCGAGGCCTATGTGTACAACGACGACACCCGCAACTTCATGCAGCAACACAACCCGCAAGCCTTGCGCAGCGTGGGTGAGCGCCTGCTGGAGGCCATCCAGCGCGGCATGTGGGAGCAGCCCGGCGAGCACCGGGAGCGCATCGCCGACCACCTGCTGGCGCTGGAACAGCAACTTGAAGAAACCGGCCCTGCGCCTTCACCATGACCCCATCCATGTCCATTCCCTCCGTTGTGTCCCCGTTGGTCAGCCCGGTTGACCGTCACCGCCACACCTTTCCGTTCACGGCCCTGGTGGGGCAAGCGGTGTTGCAGCGCGCCCTGTTGCTGGCGGCCATCGACCCCGGCATTGGCGGTGTGCTCATCAGCGGGCCGCGTGGCACGGCCAAATCCACGTCCGCGCGGGCGCTGGCGGCGCTGTTGTCCGACGCACCCTTTGTCACCTTGCCGCTGTCGGCCAGCCTGGAGCAGCTCATTGGCACACTGGATGTGCAGGCTGCGTTGCGCGACGGCGAGGTCAAGCTTCAACCTGGCCTGGTGGCCCGTGCCCACGGCGGCGTGCTGTATGTGGATGAAGTCAACCTGCTGCCCGATGCCCTGGTCGATGCCCTGTTGGACGTGGCCGCCAGCGGCCTCAACACCGTGGAGCGGGACGGCATTTCGCGTCAGCACCCCGCACGGTTTGTGCTGGTGGGCACCATGAACCCCGAAGAGGGTGAACTGCGTCCGCAACTGCTGGACCGTTTTGGTTTGTCAGTTGCGCTGGCCAACCCCGACACCGTCGCGCAACGCCAGGCCATCACCCGGGCCCGCCTGGCGTTTGAAGTGGACCCCGATGCCATGCAGGCCACCCATGCGCAGCAACAGGCACAGTTGACCGCCACGGTGCAGGCTGCCCAGCGTTTGCTGGTGGGCATGGCGTGGCCCGACGAGGCGCTGCAACGCGCAGCCGAGCTGGCACTGCACGCAGGGGTGGACGGCGTGCGGGCCGACTTGGTCATGCTGCGTGCTGCCCGGGCATGGGCCGCACTGGAGGGCCGCACGGACATCACCCCCGCCGATGTGGATGCGGTGGCCGAGCTGGCCCTGGCGCATCGCCGCAACACCCACACGCCCATGCCCACGCCAACGCCGCTGACCGCACCTTCCCCTTTGAATGCACCGACTTGCGCGCCTGCGCCGACACCGAAGGCGCGTGGCACCGTTGGACAAGGGGCCAGCCAGGCCGGTGACGCGCCCGATCCTGGGGGCGATTGGGGGGCCATGCCCGCCCAACCCGTGGGCATGGCGCGGGTGCGTACCGTGGGAGGTGGCTTGCCAAAAAAAGCCTGAGCCACCCCGGCGCAGCCCGCACGCCACAGGTGTCGGGCGGTCGGCGGTGGCCATCCAACTTGACACACTCCGTGCTCCCCTCGCTGCGCAGCGTGGTGCAAGCGGTGACCGCGCATGCGCCATCCGCTCGCATCGATTGGGTCCGCACGCTGACTGCCAAGGGGCCTCAGCCGTTGCGTGCGCATCACCTGCGCCACCGGTTGCATGCCGTGCGGCCACCCATGCTGCACCTGATTGCACTCGATACCTCGGGCTCCATGCGCCGGGGCGGCGCACTGGCGCAGGCCAAGGGGCTGGCTGCGGCACTGGTCGCCTGCGCCAAACGGCAGGGCGATGATGTCGCCCTGCTGGGTTTTGGTGGCCAGGGTGTGCAACTGTGGTTGCCCCCCCAAACCGCGCGTTTGGCCGCGTTGGCCCACATTCGCCCGCTGGGTGGAGGCGGGGGCACGCCGTTGGCCGATTGCATGCAACACGCCCAGCGACTGCTGCTGAACCGGCAACGGCAGCAGCCAGGTTCGCTGTCGGCACTGTGGCTGCTGACCGATGGACGCAGCCTGCACACACCCGTACGACCTCGCCTGGTGACACAGGCGGTGATCGTTGATTTCGACGACCCGATGCACCCCGTGGGCCGCTGCGCCCAGTGGGCGGCCAGCTGGCAGGCCGCGTGCTGGCGGCCCGGTCAGGATGGGCTGACTGACACAGGGGGCTTCAGCCCCTGATCGTCACCCACCTGCCCAACTGCCCCCCGAAACTCCTGTAATCACTCCCTTTTATTTCTACCCAGCTTCTGCCATGAGCACCACTGAATTGATCGTTTGCACCACCTGTCGCCGTCCCGGGGAAGACCGATCCCAGACACCGGATGGCGAAATTTTGCTGGCCGAAGTCGAAGCCGCACATGCGTTTTCGGGCGACGTTGACCGCTTGCGTGTGCGCGGCGTGGCGTGCCTGAGTGCGTGCTCGCGCTCCTGTACCGTGGTGTTTCAGGCTGTAGGCAAAACCAGCTATGTGTTTGGTGAACTGGCCCCCGATGCCGAAACGGCCCGACAAGTGTTGGCATGTGCCCGCTCTCACGCCGACAGCGCTGACGGCACGCTGGACCGCAACGCCCGCCCAGAGCGGCTGCGCAATGGCATTGTGGCGCGCATACCCGGGGCCCAGCCAGCGTTGGTGCTCGATGACACTCTCCTCTACACACATTCCATTGCCATATGAACACTTCTGCCTCTTTGCACAATACCCCTCCATCTGTTTGCGCTGATTCACCCGTGCAGACGCTGATCTTCGTACCTCCTGTCCGTGACACGAAGGGCTGTTTGTCAGCCCTGTCTGCCGAGGTTCCGCGCTGGACAGTCGATGCGGTGGCTGCCCTGATGGATTTGCCGTTCACTGAGCTGCTTTTTCGCGCGCAGACCGTCCATCGCCAGCACTTTGATCCCACCGAGGTGGAGTTGGCAACCTTGCTCTCCATCAACACAGGTGGCTGCCCCGAAGACTGTGGGTACTGCCCGCAATCGGTGCATCACAACACTGGCCTGACTGCCACGAAAATGATGACTCCCGAGGCTGTGCGTGATGCTGTGTTGGGTGCCAAAGCCGCTGGTGCCACCCGTTTTTGCATGGGTGCGGCCTGGCGCGCCCCAAAAGACCGCGATGTAGAAGCTGTGGCCGAGCTGGTGCGCACCGTCAAGGCCGAAGGGCTAGAAGCCTGCGCCACCCTGGGCATGCTGGAGCAGCGCCACGCCGATGCTCTGCGCGATGCTGGTTTGAATTACTACAACCACAACCTCGACAGTGCACCGGATTTTTACGGCGACATCATCACTACCCGCGACTACCAGAATCGGCTGGACACGCTGGAGCGCGTACGCACAGCGGGTGTGAAGGTGTGCAGTGGCGGCATTGTGGGCATGGGTGAGTCGCGTCTGCAACGAGCGGCTCTGGTCGCTCAGTTGGCCAACCTGACCCCCTACCCTGAATCGGTACCCGTCAATCATTTGGTCAAAGTGGAGGGCACACCATTGGCCGACCAGCCTGATCTTGATCCGTTGGAGTTTGTACGCACCATCGCTGTCGCCCGCATCACCATGCCCAAAGCGCGGGTTCGCCTGTCGGCCGGTCGGAGGCAAATGAGTGACGAAACCCAGGCACTGTGTTTTGCCGCCGGGGCGAACTCTATTTTTTACGGCGATAAATTGTTGGTCACTGGCAATGCGGATGTAGATGCAGACAGGCATCTGCTGGCCCGCTTGGGAATGCGTTGTGCCCAACGCTGAGGCGGTACGCGCATGACCTTCTGTGGTTCAAATGGGTGGGTCTGTTGGATGCCCGCCGCCTGTGCATGGCTGGTTTTGGCCGCTGCACTGCTGGCTCTGCTGATTGACCACCTGTGGGGCGAGCCGCCGGTGCGCTGGCACCCGGTGGTGTGGATGGGCCATGCCCTGGGCTGGGCGGGTGCGCGGGTGGCTCCGCTGGCGCAGGCCGGGGCGCTGCCAGCGGGTGAGGGTGGGCAGGGTGGTCGGGCTGGGCTGGTGGCGGCGGGATCCAATCGGTCGGATTCAATGGTTTTTTGGCTGGGGGTACTGTATTGGATTGCGCTGGCAGCTCTTGTTCTGATAGTAGCTTGGGCTGTGCAGACGGTGTTGCTGGCGGGGGTGGGTTGGCTGGTGGCGCGTGGTGGGTCGGTGTGGTGGGTGCTGGCGGCTGTGGGCTTGGGCCTGTGCCTCAAGCCGCTGCTGGCCTGGCGCATG
>CALMMY010000004.1 GCA_937868695.1 uncultured Comamonadaceae bacterium | reverse complement strand
CTGCGCTGCTGACCGGCTTTGCGATGGCGTTTGCCCGCGCCATCGGTGAATACGGTTCGGTGATTTTCATTGCCGGCAACATGCCGATGGTGTCGGAAATCACCCCGCTCATCATCATCGGCAAGCTGGAGCAGTACGACTACGCCGGGGCCACCGCCGTGGCCACTGTGATGCTGTGCATCTCGTTTGTGCTGCTGCTGATCATCAACGCGCTGCAAACCTGGCAGCGCAACCGCACAGGAGCCTGATCATGGGTGCTTCACCATCCACCACCCCATCCATGCCAGCCCGCGTGCGCCTGCCGCAGACCACCGAATCGGCCTGGGTGCGCCGCACCCTCATCGGCGTGGCGCTGGTATTCATGTTTCTGTTTCTGGTGCTGCCGCTGGCCGCCGTGTTCACCGAAGCCCTGCGCAAAGGCTGGGACGCTTACGCCGAGGCCCTGAAAGAACCCGATGCCTGGGCCGCCATCCGCCTGACGTTTCTGACCGCCGCCGTGGCCGTGCCGCTGAACCTGGTGTTTGGCGTGGCGGCGGCCTGGTGCATTGCCAAATACGAGTTCCGGGGCAAGTCGTTCCTGACCACGCTGATTGACCTGCCGTTTTCGGTGTCGCCGGTGGTGGCGGGTTTGATTTACGTGCTGGTGTTCGGTGCCCAGGGCTGGTTTGGCCCCTGGCTGGCCGAGCACGACATCAAAATCGTGTTTGCCGTGCCCGGCATCATTCTGGCCACCATCTTCGTGACGTTTCCGTTCATTGCCCGCGAGCTGATTCCGCTGATGCAGGCCCAGGGCAGCGACGAAGAACAGGCCGCCCAGGTGCTGGGGGCCAGCGGCTGGCAAACCTTTTGGTACGTGACGCTGCCCAACATCAAATGGGGGCTGATTTACGGCGTGATTCTGTGCAACGCCCGTGCAATGGGCGAGTTCGGCGCGGTGTCGGTGGTGTCGGGCCACATCCGTGGGCAGACCAACACCATGCCGCTGCATGTCGAGATTTTGTACAACGAGTACCAGTCGGTGGCCGCATTTGCCGTGGCCTCGCTGCTGGCCTTGCTGGCCCTGGTGACCCTGGCCCTGAAAAGCTGGGTGGAATGGCGGCACGAGCGCGAGCTGCAAGCTACCGCCGAGCTGCCGCCCGAACCACCCCCGTTGCAGCCCACCCCCTTGGCCCGCCAGGCCGTGACCGCCTGAGCACCCACCACACCTGCCGCCCCGGCCCACCAGGCCCTCCCGCCACGCCGGGCGCACCCGACACCCCCACAGGAATTTCCATGAGCATCGTCATCCAGAACGTCTCCAAACACTTCGGTGACTTCCATGCGCTGAAGAACGTCAACCTCGACATCGACTCGGGCGAACTCGTCGCCCTGCTCGGCCCTTCGGGCTGCGGCAAAACCACGCTGCTGCGCATCATTGCCGGGCTGGAGAGTGCCGATGCGGGCAGCATCCTGTTCAGCGGCGAAGACACCACCGACAAACATGTGCGCGAGCGCAACGTGGGCTTCGTGTTCCAGCACTACGCGCTGTTTCGCCACATGACGGTGTTCGAGAACGTGGCCTTTGGCCTGCGCGTCAAGCCCCGTGGCGAGCGCCCCAGCGAAGCGCAGATCAAAACCAAGGTTCACGACCTGTTGAAGCTGGTGCAGCTGGACTGGCTGGCCGACCGCTACCCCTCGCAACTGTCTGGCGGGCAGCGCCAGCGCATTGCCCTGGCCCGCGCCCTGGCCGTAGAGCCCAAAGTGCTGCTGCTGGACGAACCCTTTGGCGCACTCGATGCCAAGGTGCGCAAGGAGCTGCGCCGCTGGCTGCGCCGCCTGCACGACGAGCTGCACGTCACCAGCATCTTCGTGACCCACGACCAGGAAGAAGCCCTGGAAGTGGCCGACCGCGTGGTGCTGATGAACCAGGGCGCGGTGGAACAGGTGGGCACACCGCAAACCGTGTGGGACCACCCCGCCAGCCCGTTTGTGTACGGTTTTCTGGGCGATGTGAACCTGTTCCATGGCCGCGCCCACGAAGGCCAGATGCTGCTGGGCGGCCACCTGCACGGGGTCAGCATCGCCTCGCCCGAACACGCTGCCGCGCAGGATGCCCAGGCCCTGGCCTATGTGCGCCCGCACGACATCGAGGTGCAGCGCCACGTTCCCGGCCAACCTGGCCAGAGCGGCATCGTGGCCAGGCTGGAGCGGGCCATCGTGGTCGGCCCCGTGGCCCGGCTGGAGCTGCTGCCTGCCGACGGCCCCGCCCACGCCGGAACCGGGCACGATCCGCTGATCGAAGCCCAACTGTCCGCCGAACGCTTCCGCGAGCTGGGCCTGAAGGAAGGCGACACCGTGCTGCTGTCGGCCCGCAAGGCGAGGGTGTTTTTGCAACCCGAAACAGTGTGACGTGTGGTGCGTGACTGGCGGCGCGGGGCGCGGGGACAAAAGCCAGTTGCTTCGGTATATTCGAAACATCCCTTCGAAAAAATCGACGGAACTTTCTGCAGACAGGCCATACATTGGCTCCCCCTGCACATTCGTTGCATCAACCACCGCCCCTGACCGGGCCGTCTCCGCACATGGACTTCCTGTTCGACCCCAATATCTGGATCGCCTTTGCGATGCTCACCACGCTTGAAATCGTGCTGGGCATCGACAACATCATCTTCATCTCCATCCTGGTGGGTCGGCTGCCCCACCACATGCGCGACAAGGCCCGCCGCCTGGGCCTGGGCTTTGCAATGGTGTCGCGCCTGGCGCTGCTGGCCTCGCTCAGCTGGGTCATGGGCCTGACGGCCAACCTGTTCAGCGTGCTGGGCCAGGACATCAGCGGGCGCGATCTGGTGCTACTGGTGGGCGGCTTCTTCCTGCTGTACAAAGCATCGCACGAAATTTTTGTGGAAGTGGAAGCCCGCGAAGAAGACGGCCCGCCGTCTGCCGTCAGCACCGAAGGCTCGCCCGTGGCCCAGGCCAATGCCAAGCTGTTCTGGGGCACCATTGCCCAGATCGGCGTGATCGACATCGTGTTCTCACTCGACTCGGTCATCACCGCCGTGGGCATGGTCAACCAGCTGCCCGTGATGATGGCCGCCGTGGTGGCTTCGGTGGGCGTGATGCTGTTTGCCGCCAAACCCATCGGTGAGTTTGTGGATGCCCACCCCTCCGTCAAGGTGCTGGCCCTGGCGTTTCTGGTGATGGTGGGCATGGCCCTGGTGGCCGAAGCCTTTGACTCGCACATCCCCAAGGGCTACCTGTACTCGGCCATGGCCTTCTCGTTGGGGGTGGAAGCCCTCAACATCCGCGCCCGTGGCAAGCGCCAGGCCAAAGCCGCCGCAGAAAACGCGGCAGGCTGATTCAGCCACTGAAGCGGCAGGGTCAACGCGCCAGGGCCCCCACCCTCGGGGGCGCAGCGCCTACACTGCCCTCCCCGCACACATCGGGAGAGACTGGCCGTGTACCCGCCCTGCGCCAGCGCCGAAGGAGCAACCGCCCCGGAAACTCTCAGGCAAAAGG
>CALMMY010000003.1 GCA_937868695.1 uncultured Comamonadaceae bacterium | reverse complement strand
CCACCACCGAGCACCCGGTTCACTGGCTGCCGCCGTCTGCCGGGTCGGCAGGCAAAAGCAGTTCAGGCTCGCGGTAAACCAGCACCTTCAGCGCCCGCTCGGGTTCGGCATCGGCAAAGGCGGGTGGGTTGGGCAGGCACCGCTTTTTATGGCCGAAGAAGTGCAGCAATCTCCTCGAAATCCTGCTTTGAGCCAGTGCGCCGGTTTTCTTGCTGCATGGAGTACTGCCATTGGTCAAGGTTGGCCATGATGCCCTTAACCCTGTCCAATGGCGTTTCCTGATCCAGGCATGCTTTGGATGCCAGACCAGGGAATTCCTCCAGAATCAGGCGTACACATTCAGGTTGTCCAAAATGCACGGCGGTGTGCAGGGCGGTGTAGCCTTCGGTGTGCGTCACCTTGTCATTGACCAAAGGTTGCTGCTCCAGTACAAGCGCCACACATTGCGGCGAACGGCCAGCGGCGGCGGCATGAAGCGCCGTGCGTCCCCAATCGTCTTGGGCATCCACATCAGACATGGGGGCCAGCAGCCGGGTCAGCGTCTCATCAGCCGCATCGGCCACCAGCATCAGTGGTGTCTGGCCTTTGAAATCGGCAATCCTGGCCTGCTCGGGCCAAGCTTCAATCAGCAGAGTAATGGCGTGGTGCCAGCGATCCAGATGCTGCTGGAGTTTCTGAAATTCACCAGCCAGCTCTGGCGGCAACATCGCTTTCAGTGCAGGTTGCCGGGCTTGAATCCGGCTCAGCATCTTCAGCCAACTCAGTAACACGCTGTTTTGGCGTGCGTCTTTCATGTTGTGTTTGCGGAAATGTTTGGCGTTCTGTTTGAACCACTTGTTCAGTTCCGGCCAGTTGGCGTGATGGATGAGTTCAAAGGTGTCACTGATGATTTTTTCGCCTTGGTTTTCCGACAAGGTCGGCACGGTTTCAATACCTGCATAGGGCTGATACAGCTTGCTCCAAAGCTCTTCGCACCGGGTAGCCGTATCGTTCATCGACATGGGGCGATTCGGAAACATGCCATAGCGCAGCATGGCGTGGTAATAGGGTTTTTGGTTATTTGGGATGTAGCCGTTCTGTCTGATTTCTATGGCCCAGGCTTCTTCAGCAATTTGGCCAATCAGCCAACCGTATCCCCGCTCTGAACAGGCCTTGAACGCGGCTTTGGCATCTTTTTCTGCCCCTGCAAAGTCGTTTTGCATCAATTTGTGCCGGGCTTGCAGGCGCAGAAGCGGAGCTTCCCATGCCGTGTAGCCTGGGCTGTTGGCTTGGGCCTCATCCAGAAGGGCTTCAACTTTCTGCTGCATGTACGGGAGGCGTTGTTTGGGGGGCAAACGCATCATGGCTTCCAACTCCACCACAACTGCTTCAACCTGTTGCATGGGGGTCGCAGCCAGCTCACGCATGCGCTTGCAGGTCAGGCTCATCAGCTTGGGCGATGTGCCGGGCTGACGGGCAAATTCCCGCAATACCTCGAAGCTGCTCACTTCGGCAAATATCCGCCAATGGTTGCTGCCACGGGCTTTTTTCGTCAACACCTCCAATGCATGCTGATCCTGCGCTCGTTCTTCAATGTCTCTCAACCTGGCGCGCATGATGCCTTGGATATTCATGCCAGAGATTGGTACCAAGTCTTGCAATGGGCTGTCTGGGTTCATGCGGAGAAACCTCCTGCTCAGCAGTAGTCCCAGCTCTGCATAGGCTGTTGACTGCCGGGATGGCAGGATGGATAACAGCAAATCTTCATGATCCCACGGCTTCAGTTGAGATTCAAACCAAGCGTTTTCAGCCTGTTCAGTTTGGACGGTGTCCGAGCCAGTGTGTTTGTAGGCTGCAATGGTGAGGTTGTAAACGTGATGGAACAGCGCAAGCAGTTGCAGCAGTTTGTTTTGGGTGGGATCGGTGCAGGTGGCTTGCACACCGGGGCACAGGGCCTTGAGCAAGCTGGTGTAACCGGTTTGCACCATGCGGGCCACCATCAGCCGCTGGCGAACGGTTTTCATGCTGGGCTGGGTATACCGGATGGCCAGACAGCCTACAAAAACCTCTTTCTCATCATCAGGGGCGGAGCCATTGAGTACTGCCTCCAAGCGTTCCACCGACATGGGAATTTGGTCATGCAAGCGGTGGGCAGTCAGCTTCTTTTGGCTGGTGAAGTTTAGGGCCGCTTGAAACTGCTCGTCCAAGGGTAGACGATGTTCTGGCTGGAACGTACCGTGAAACTGAATGCTTGCATCGTCTGGGAACACGGCTTGGATTTTTTCGGAGCTTTGCGGTGTGCTGCCGTTTCGCCAGTTGTGCAGCGTCCGTACCAGTGATTCATAGCTGCCATTGCGAAGAGCGTTCGATCCGAGCTGTGTGCCCAAGTCGTCGAGTTTCTTTGGTTCCAACAAATCCAGCAGCCAGTCCAGCACTTGTGGGATGGGCAGTGTGAGTGTGTCGTGTTCTTGATCCCATGTAGGCAAAAACCAGAATTCACCACCAGGCATGCCCGCATCCATTGGTTGGCCGTTTTGATGCCCATGAAGGCTCCAAAAGGCCAAGCGGCGTGCCAAGCCGGGTACCCAAAAATGGGTCAACAGATGCCACTGAACCTGCTGCTCGCTGGCCAGTCCGGTATAGGTGTGCAATTCCACGGCAGACAGAAATTGCATGGTCTGGTTGATGTTTCCTCGGGCATCTTTCTGGGATTGTGTATCCATGTCCAGTGCATCAAACACTGCCACCAGTAGCTCTTCTGATAGCTGAAGTTGCCTTTGCAGCTCAAGACCACCAGCTGTAAATTTCTTCTTTGGTTTGGATTGTTGAATATCTGAGTGATCAAGCCCAAGGCCCGTGTGAATGTGAAGCAGAGTTGCCTCAAAGGTTGGAAAACCTGCCATGAAAACCTCCTGATGTCCGATTGGAATGAGATGGTTATCGTCTCATTCCAATGCATCGAAGACCATGAAAAATGCCGTACCCCCTCCCCAGAGGACATGCCTTGTTGCTCACTTGACATGGGGGAGGGTACGGCGTTTTTCCTTCAAAAAGTTGTTTGCTTCAGGCTCAATCCTCTCCATCAGAAGCACTGTGCAACTGAGCTGTGGTGGGCACATGACCCCAACCCGCCACTGTAAACACGGGTTTGATGGAGTAAACCATGAGCAAGTCCCCCAATTGGCCAAGCAAAGTCCCTGATGCACCGTCCGGTAAAGGTCGTGATAACGCACCTTCCAAAAAGTAAACCAAGCGCCACGGAGCTGTGGGGGGTGTTTGCGTCTTCCCGCAGTCTCCTGAATTCACTATGCGAAAGGCAGTATCCATGCGCAGAATTTGGTTTGTTTTGCTGGTGTCCGTGTCGGCTTTGGGTTTCACGGCCTGTGAGTCACCCGGCCCCAAATACCGCAATGTCCGCTCTTTCAGCGAAGGATTGGCCCCGGTTCAGGCCCAAGGTGGCCAGTGGGGATACATCAATTCTCAGCAGCAGTGGGTGATACCCCCGCAGTTTGAAGATGCCCGCGAGTTTCAGGATGGCAAAGCAGCCGTGCGAAAAAACGGAAAGTGGGGGTTTATCAATCGCCGTGGTGCCTGGTTGTGAATTGAGTCTTTCATCTGTGCGCATCTACGGGCGATGAACCTGTATCGCTGTTGCCGATGTGGTTGTGAGAAGATTGCTTCGCAGCGCTGGCCAGCTCAGGCTCGCGGTAAACCAGTACCTTCAGCGCCCGCTCGGGCTCGGCATCGGCGAAGGCGGGTGGGTTGGGCAGGCGCTGCTCGAACACCATGCCGGGGGCCAGGGTGCGCATCTGGTCTTGCAGGAAGGCGGTGTCCAGCTCGGGTGCGTTCAGGCACAGCAGGGCGCGGCCTCCGGGCACCAGCAGATCGGGCAGGCGGCGCATCAGGCGGGCGTAGTCCTTGGTGGCCACAAAGCTGCCTTTCTGGTAGCTGGGCGGATCGACCACCACCACGTCGTAAGGGCCGCTGCGGGTGATCTTGCCCCAGGTGCTGAAGATGTCGTGCGCCATGAAGCGGGCCCCGGCCTGCACGCCGTTGAGCGCGTGGTTGTGCTGCCCGATGGCAATGGCCCCGTGGCTCATGTCCACATTCAGCACATGGCGGGCACCGCCTTGCAACGCCGCCACCGAAAACGCGCAGGTGTAGGCAAACAGGTTGAGCACCTTCAGGCCGGGGCCGGGGTGGGCGGCGGCCTGTTCGCGCAGCCAGCGGCGGCCCTCGGCCATGTCCAGAAACAGGCCGTGGTTCTGGCCGCGCAGCACATGCACGGCATAGCGTGCGCCGGCTTCGGTCACCACATGCGGCTCGGGCACGCTGCCCGCCATCAGCCTGGTGTCGGTGCGACCAGAGGCTGAGCCGGGCTGGCGGCACTGGAACACCCAGTTCAGCGGCTGGCCGGGGGCAATCTCGGCCCAGCGGGCGGACAGTGCGGCACCCACGGTGGCCAGGTCGTCGTCGCTCACCGACTGGAAGCTGGTCAGCACCCAGACCGGCGGGTAGGCATCCAGCGTCCAGTGCTCGCAGCCGGGATGCAGCCCGCCGCGACCGTGGAAAAAACGCTGTGCATCGGTGGGCACGGGCAGTCGGGCAATGGCTTGCAGCAGGGCTTGCATGGTGGGGGAGGGGATATAGGGCGGTTTACGCGCCGCTGTCGGGCAGAGCCAGCGGCGGCAGACCGTGGCGGGCGCGGGCTTTGTGGCAGCTGTAGCTGCCTT
>CALMMY010000002.1 GCA_937868695.1 uncultured Comamonadaceae bacterium | reverse complement strand
GCGCGGGCCAACAACTCTGGCCGTGTGCTCAGTGCCCCCCCGGCGCTGTGCCGTGTGTTTTGCACAGGTCGCGTGGCCTGCCTGTTGCGACCACCTGAATTGGGCCATGCGCGTTTGCCTGTCCAGGGTTGAGATTGGCGTGGCCGTTCCCGGGCCGGTGACGGATGCCATTCTTCAGGTTGGAAGGCTTGGCCGTGGTGCTCGAAATGATCGTCAATGCCGTGGTCGTGGTCGTCATGCCAATCGCCTTGCGGGGGCGGGTGGCCGGTTGGGTGGCTGTGGCGTGACGGCGACCCTGACCCTGACCCTGACCCTGGGTTGAGTTTCCACAGATCCGACAGCTCAGGCACACCAAGGCCGATCATCTGGGCCAGCTCACCCAGCAACTGGCGCTTGAGTGCGCCATCGGGCAGGGCCAGCCACATTGGCTTGGCCCGGCTGGCCATCAGGGCACGGCCCTCGGCGGTGCCCAGGTCGCAACCTGCGGCGGCACTGTCGGGCATGAACCTGCTCAGCGGCACGGCTTGCTGCACGCACTGCGCAAACGCCTCGGTTCCGTTGGCGCGGATGAAGCTGTCGGGGTCGTGCTCAGGCGGCAGGAACAGAAACTTGATGCTGCGGGTGTCCTGCGCAAAGGGCAGGGCGGCCAGCATGGCTTTGCCTGCCGCCCGGCGGCCAGCCGCATCACCGTCGAAGCTGAACACCACCGCATCGGTAAACCGGAACAGTTTCTGCACATGGTCTGCCGTGCAGGCCGTGCCCAGCGTGGCCACCGCGTTGGCAAAGCCCAGCTGGGCCAGTGCCACCACGTCCATGTAGCCCTCGGTCACCAGGGCATAACCGGCGGTGCGTATGGGTGTGCGGGCCTCGAACAGGCCATACAGCTCGCGGCCTTTGCTGAACACCGGGGTTTCAGGGCTGTTGAGGTATTTGGGTTCGCCCTTGTCCAGAACGCGCCCGCCGAAACCGATGGTTTCGCCCTTGACGTTGCGGATGGGAAACATGATGCGGTCGCGGAAGCGGTCGTAGCGTTTCGCCTGGCCGCTGGCCGGATGTTCCTGCGAATGGGCAGGGTCACCGGGCTGGCCACTGTGTGCTGAATCTGGCGTGGCGGGGGCATCCGGTGCAATCACCAGGCCGGACTCCACCAGCCTGGGGTCGGCATAGTCGGGCAGCATGCTGGCCAGCGAGCGCCAGCCCTCGGGGGCATAGCCCAGCCCGAATGCACGGGCAATCTCGCCCGACAGGCCGCGTCCTTTCAGGTAGGCAATGGCTCTGGGGGAGGTTTTGAGGTGTTTCTGGTAACCCCTGGCGGCTTGTTCCAGCAATTCCGTCAGGCTTTGCTGCTGCGCCAGCATGGCCTTGTGGCGCTCACGGTCCTGGGGCGATGCACCGTCTTCAGGAATGGCCAGACCGGTCTGCTGCGCCAGGTCCTGGACAGCCTCGATGAAGGTCATGCCGCCATGCTCCATCAGGAAGGAGATGGCGTTGCCGTTGGCTCCGCAGCCGAAGCAGTGGTAGAACTGTTTGGTGGGGCTGACGCTGAAAGAGGGGGACTTTTCGCCGTGAAACGGGCACAGGCCCATGAAGTTGGCCCCCCCTTTTTTGAGCTGCACGTAGCGGCCCACCACCTCCACCACGTCAACGCGGGATAACAGCTCTTGAATGAATGATTGGGGAATGCTCACGGCTGCATTTTGCCCGACCCGGTTTTTCAGCGCGGCGCGAGGCGGATGGCGCCGTCGAGGCGGATGACCTCGCCGTTGAGCATGTCGTTCTCGATGATGTGCTTGGCCAGCCTGGCGTAGTCGTTGGGGGTGCCGAGGCGGCTGGGGAAGGGCACACCGGCGGCCAGCGCGTCCTGCACTTCCTGCGGCATGCCGAACAGCATGGGGGTGCCGAAAATGCCGGGGGCGATCGTCATGTTGCGGATGCCGTTGCGGGCCAGGTCACGGGCAATGGGCAGGGTCATGCCGACCACGCCGCCTTTGGATGCGGCATAGGCCGCCTGGCCAATCTGGCCATCGTAGGCCGCCACGCTGGCGGTGGAAATCAGCACGCCGCGCTCGCCGGTGGCTTCGGGTTCGTTCTTGCACATGGCTTCGGCGGCCAGGCGGATCATGTTGAAGCTGCCCACCAGGTTGACCATGATGGTTTTGGTGTACAGGCCCAGGTTGTGCGCACCGGCCTTGCCCACGGTTTTTTCAGCCGGTGCAATGCCTGCGCAGTTGACCAGACCCATCAGCTTGCCCAGAGACACGGCCTTGGCCACCACGGCCTGGCCATCGGCCTCGTTGCTGACATCGCACTTCATGAACACAGCCCCGATTTCGCGGGCGACAGCTTCGCCTTTGTCGGCCTGCATGTCGGCAATCACGACCTGTGCCCCGTTGGCCACCAGCATGCGTGCCGTGCCTTCGCCCAGACCAGACGCACCACCGGTGACGATGAAAACCTTGCCAGCTATGTCCATGAGTATCTCCTTGGTTGATTTGACGTTTACGTAAACGTCAATTGAAAACCCGGATTATCAACCAGAGATGTCCGGATGTCACGGTCACTTGTAGCCAGCCCGGTCCAGCATCTGCTGCACCTTGACCATGTTTTTAGCCACCACCGCCAATGGGATGTTTTCGGATTTGAATGCAGCGCCGCCCATTGCCTTGAGGGCCGAGTTCTCCACCGTCACCCCTTTTGCCGCCGGGAACTCGTTGTTGCCGTTGGCAAAGTATTCCTGCGCAAACGGGCTGGCCAGAAACTCCATGAACTGGACGGCGTTTTCTTTGTGTTTGGCGTGCTTGGCCACCGCCGCACCGGCAATGTTGACATGGGTGCCGCTGGTGCCCTGGTTGGGGAAAACCACCCGGACTTTTTCCATCATGGCCTTGTCTTCGGCTTTGGTGGATTTGAACAGACGGGCTGCGTAGTAGGTGTTGGTCAGGGCCACACCGCATTCACCGGAGGCCACGGCCTTGATCTGGTCGGTGTCGCCGCCTTTGGGTGCGCGTGCCATGTTGGCCACCACACCTTTGAGCCAGGCTTCGCCCTTTTCATCGCCCAGGCGTTCGATCACGGTGGCAAACAGCGACAGGTTGTAGGGGTGTGAGCCCGAGCGGCTGCACACCAAACCCTTGAGTTTGGGGTCGGCGAGCTGCTCATAGGTGGCCACATCGGCTGCCTTGACGCGCAATGGGTCGTACACGATGACGCGGGCGCGTGTGGAAAACCCCGTCCATGTCACGCCGTCTGCCGTGGGGGCCGCGCGCAGGTTGGCGGGAATGACCGCATCCAGCTTGGCCGATTTGATGGGCTGGAACAGGCCCTGGCTGTCCGCAGAGGCCATGCGGGCGGCATCGACCAGCAAAATGACATCGGCTGGCGAGGCGGCACCTTCTGCCTTGAGCCGGGCGACAATGCCCGCATCATCGGCATCCACCCGGTTGATCTGGATTCCCGTGGTCTTGGTGAACGTTTCGTACATCACTTCATCGGTCTGATAGTGCCTGGCTGAGTACAGGTTGAGCACTTTTTCCTGTGCCTGCGCGGGCAGCGTGGTCGCCAGTGCGGTGACGAATGTGGCCAGAACGGCCAAAGACCGGTGCGAATTCAGAGTATGGGTGTGCATGGTGTGCTCGGTGAACAAAGACAAACTGGGTTATCGATTAGATAATGCTATCACAAACGCGAACTATTCCTATTAACAAATGACCGATTCATATTCACTTTCCAGGCGTGCCTGTCTGCTCTCCATCGGGAGTCTGTTGGGAGGCGGGTTGGCTGGCTGTGCCGTCACTGGTGGAGGTGTGCGCGAGGCACCTCCACCGGCACCTTTGCCCACGCCTGCCATGCGGCCACCGCGT
Organism: uncultured Comamonadaceae bacterium; assembly: GCA_937868695.1. Classification (GTDB taxonomy): domain Bacteria; phylum Pseudomonadota; class Gammaproteobacteria; order Burkholderiales; family Burkholderiaceae_C; genus UBA2334. Next base: position 4,239 of record CALMMY010000002.1, on the reverse strand, counting down.
ATCGGTCTGGCGTTGGGCGGCGGCGCAGCGCGCGGATTTGCCCATGTGGGCGTAATCGGTGTGCTGGAGCAGCAAGGCATCCGCCCCGACCTGGTGGTGGGCACATCGGCGGGCAGCCTGGTGGCCGCCCTGTATGCCAGTGGCAAAAACCATGTCGAGCTTGAAAAAGTTGCCGCAGGCATGGATGAAACCGTGCTGGCTGACTGGAGCCTGCCGTTTGCCAACCGGGGCATGCTGAGGGGCCAGGCCCTGGCCCGTTACGTCAACCAGCAAGTCAATGGCCGACTTATCGAGCAAATGCCCATTCCCCTGGGCATCGTGGCCACCGATTTGCGCAATGGTGACGGTGTGCTGTTCCGCCGTGGCGACACCGGCACGGCTGTCCGTGCTTCCAGTGCGGTGCCCGGCGTGTTTCAGCCGGTGGACATATCCGGGCGCGACTATGTGGACGGCGGTCTGGTGGCCCCTGTGCCTGTGCGTTATTGCCTGGAAATGGGGGCCGAGCTGGTGATTGCCGTGGACATTTCCAGCCCCCCCGAGAGCGGAATGACCACCGACTCACTCAAGGTGATGTTGCAAACCTTTTCCATCATGGGGCAATCCATCAACCGGCATGAACTGAAGTCTGCTCATGTTGTGGTGCGCCCGGCACTGGCCGGGGTGGGGAGCGCCGCGTTTTCAGAGCGACAGCGTTCCATCGCAGCCGGAAGAGAGGCCATGCTGGCCGCGCTGCCTGCCCTCAAAGCCCAGATGATTCAACGCGCTGTGCCCGTGACGCGTTGAGGTGCGTGCAGACATGACCGGATCGACCGGGGGCACAGAAGACGACAGACGAAAAAAAGGCCCTGTCATCTGACAGGGCCTAAGGGATCCGTGAAACTGAATTTCTGAAAGGATCCGAGGAGACAACCGGAAAAATTTTGAACAGTGAGCGATTAACGCTTCTTGGCACCAGCGGTGGTGGTCTTGGCTGCGTTCACAGCGGTGGAAGCCACGGTGTTGAAGTTGGCTTCAGCCATTTCTGTGGCTTGCTTCACAGCTTTTTGCACAGATTCCATCGCATTGTTGGCGGCGCTCACGGCACTCTTGACCACAGCCACGGCGGTTTCGGAACCGGCTGGGGCATTTTTGGTGGCGTTGTCGATCACGGCCATCAGCTTGGCTTGTGCGTCGGTGGCTTGGGCTTCGGCGGCCTTGGTGAAATCGGCTCCTGTGGAGGAAGCGATGTCATACAGGTGGCGGCTGTAAGCGGCGGTTTTTTCAGCCAGGGGCTGCATCAGGCCAGCTTGCAGAGCCAGCAGTTCCTGTGCGTCTTTCACGCTCAGAACGGCTTGGGTGTGGCTGGCGGACTCGGCCAGGGCAGCTTTGGAAGCCTGGATGTTCAGTTCGACCAGTTTTTCCACGCCTTCGAAGGCTTTTTGGGTCAGACCAAACAGGGTTTCGAGGTTGGCTTTCTGGGCGGCAACAATTTGTTCAGCGGTCAACATGTGAATACTCCAATTTAAAAAAGTTGAGGAAACAGTTGAGGGCTGCGTTGTCACAGGATCGCCCGGCTGGGGGAATCTGTTTTGCTGCACTGCAACATGGCCTCAAGTATAGGGGATTCGCTGGCATGTGCAAGTGGTTTTTGTTGCAGTGCAACAAAATAGTGGGGCCGCACTAAATTCGTGGCTGCTCTGCCTGGTGTGGATGCGATCAACCGCCTGTGCGCAAGAGGCTTCAGGCACCACATTCACCGAATTCCAAAAGAGGATGCCGTCTGTCGGGTCGGGGTAAGTATTAACCCTTATTCTCAAGATGGAAATTGTGTGAATTTTTCGCCAATTCCATTGTTGGCAATGGTATGCCAACGATTGACTGACCTCTTTTCAGGAGTCCCGCCGGTAACGGATGCGGAGCGATGCGCCATGAGTGCCGATATCTACGATCGAATCAAGAAAAACCCGAAATTCACCGAACTGGTCAACAAACGCAGCGGCTACGCCTGGATGCTGACCTTCATTGTGCTGATCCTGTTTTACGGATTCATCCTGCTGGTGGCCTTCAATCCTGCCCTCATGAGTCTGCGCCTGGGCGGTGAAGCCGCCATGATCACCCTTGGTCCGGTCATCATTCTGTCGATGTTTGTGCTGTTCTGGGTTCTGACTGCGATGTACGTCCGCCGTGCAAACGGCGAGTTCGATGAACTGACCCGCACCCTGATTTCCGAAGCCGCACGCGGAGATAAAAAATAATGACTGTCTTTCTCCGTACCCCCTTCCTTTCCGGCGCAGCCCGCCTGGCGCTGGCCGCTGTCGGCCTGCTGGCTTCCGCTGCTGTGTTCGCGGCTGGCGACCCCATTGCCGCCACCGAAAAGCAACCCCTGAACCTGCATGCCATCGGCATGTTCGTGGTGTTTGTGGCGCTCACCATGGGCATCACTTACTGGGCTTCCAACCGCACCAAGTCGGCCGCTGACTTCTACACCGCAGGTGGCGGCATCACCGGCTTTCAGAACGGCCTGGCCATTGCCGGTGACTACATGTCGGCCGCCACCCTGCTGGGGCTGACCGCCATGACCTACGCATCGGGTCTGGACGGCTACATCTACATGATTTGCTTCTTTGTGGGCTGGCCGCTCATCCTGTTCATGATGGCCGAGCGCCTGCGCAACCTGGGCCGCTTCACCTTTGCCGACATCACCGCCTACCGCCTCGACCAGGGCAAGGTGCGCACGATGGCAGCCATCGGCTCGCTGACCGTGGTCTGCTTCTACCTGATTGCACAGATGGTTGGCGCAGGCCAGCTCATCAAGCTGCTGTTCGGTCTGGACTACAGCGTGGCCGTGGTGCTGGTCGGCGCACTGATGATGGTGTACGTCATCAAGGGCGGCATGCTGGCCACCACCTGGGTGCAGATCATCAAGGCCTGCATGCTGCTGTCCGGTGGTACGCTGGTGATGCTGCTGGCCATGAGCCAGTTCGGCTTCAGCTACACCACCCTCATCGAAAAAGCCACCGCTGCCCACAAGAGCGGCTGGGCCATCATGAGCCCCGGCAAACTGACCGCTGACCCTGTGACTGCCGTGTCGCTGGCCATCGGTCTGATGTTCGGCACCGCTGGGCTGCCCCACATCCTGATGCGCTTCTTCACCGTGACCGATGCCAAGGAAGCCCGCAAGTCGGTGCTGTACGCATCCGGCTTCATCGCCTACTTCTTCAACGTCATTTTCCTGATGGGCCTGGCAGCCATCCTGATCGTCGGTCAAGACCCTGCTTTCTTCGAAGGTGGCCAGGTCGGCGGCAAGCTGATCGGTGGCGGCAACATGGTCGCCATGCACCTGGCAAAGGCCGTGGGCGGCAACCTGCTGCTGGGCTTCCTGGCTGCTGTGGCGTTTGCCACCATCCTGGCCGTGGTGTCCGGGCTGGCGCTGGCCGGCGCGTCCGCCGTCTCGCACGACCTGTATGCCCGCGTCATCAAGAAGGGCAAGGCCTCCGAAGCCGATGAAATGCGCATGTCCCGCTTCGCCACCATTGCCCTGGGCATCGTGGCCGTTGTGCTGGGCATTGCCTTTGAAAACCAGAACGTCGCCTTCATGGTCGGCCTGGCCTTCGGCATTGCGGCTTCCAGCAACTTCCCCGTGCTGATCCTGTCCATGTACTGGAAGGGCCTGACCACACGCGGTGCCCTGGCTGGCGGCTACACCGGCCTGTTCCTGGCGGTCACGCTGGTGGTGCTGTCCAAGTCGGTGTGGGTGGCCGTGCTGGGCAATGCCGCCCCGCTGTTCCCCTACGAGCAGCCCGCGCTGTTCTCCATGCCCGTGGCCTTCCTGATCAGCATCGTGGTGTCCCTGCTCGACAAGAGCGCCGGTGCGCAGAAGGAAATTGCCGCGTTCGACGACCAGTTTGTCCGCGCACAAACCGGCTACGGAGCTGCTTCGGCATCCAACCACTGACCACTCTCCTTCGCCTTTACTGAGCGAATCAACCCCCTCGGGCTGGGGGGCTGATTCGCTCAGCTTGTTTGTGCGGTAGCGATGTTGCTTCGCTCTGCCTGGTTCGGGGTGGTGTTGCTTCGCTCTGCGCCCGTTCAAGGGGTGAGCCGTCCTCCGCACACTGCGAGCAGAGATTGTCGGAACGGCTCACCCCTTGCCCGTGCGAACCCGTGTGCGCCTGCACCGGAATGCGGGGTCACGCGGGAAAAGGAAAAAGGCTGGCTGACAACACAATGCAGCCAACGAGCGAACGGCAACCCGAATTT
>CALMMY010000001.1 GCA_937868695.1 uncultured Comamonadaceae bacterium | reverse complement strand
GCAGAGCGAGGCAACGTAAGCCCGAATCAGCAGAGCGAAGCAGTGCCTGCCCAACCCGGCAGACCGACCCAAGCAACGCCACCCCAACCGAAGCAGCCCGACAGCAGACGCACCACCTGACCGCTGCAACCCACGCACACCAGCACCCGAAACGCCGCAACCACCGTGGGCAGCCTGAAAAAATGAGCGGGACGAAGTGTGTCTGGATGTTTAAACTACTGGGTAGGGTATGGCTGGCCGTGTGGGCAACCTGCGTCGGCCCTCCCGTTACTGGCCATTCACCAACCCCACCACACCCATGACCACAGTCCACGACCCCGAGCGAAAACGTGCGCTGGTGCTGCGCCTCAAACGCATCGAGGGCCAGCTGCGCGGCATACAGCGGCTGATCGAGTCAGGCGAAGATTGCGAAAAAGTGGCCCAGCAAATGGCCGCTGCCCGCAAGGCGCTCGACAAATCGTTCTACACCCTGGTGGGCTGCGTCATTGCGCAGGGCGATGTGCCTGCCGACGATGTGGCCGACATGCTGGCCAAATTCGCCTGAATCCGGGCAGATGGCCGATGGGCCGCAGACCGGCTTCTGGCATGCTTGCCGCCTGCATTCATTCCGTTGATTTCTGCACCGAGGCGCACCATGAACCCCATCCAGCTGTTTGACCCTGCTTCCAGCACCTACACCTACATCCTGTTTGACGTGGACACCCGCGAGGCCCTGCTCATCGACCCGGTGGACGAGCAGTTGCAGCGCGACCTGGCCGTGCTGCGCAACCACGGCCTGAAGCTGCTGTGGACGGTGGAAACCCATGCCCATGCCGACCACATCACCAGCGCGGGCCTGCTGGCCGAGCACACCGGGGCCAGAACCGCTGCCCCCGCAGGCTGCGGCATCGGCGGTGCCGCCGTGCAGCTGCACCACGGCGATGTGCTGGAGTTCGGCCACCAGCGCGTGACGGTGCTGCACACCCCCGGCCACACGGCGGGCAGCGTCAGCTATGTGTGGAACATGACCGCAGGCACGGCCCAGCCGGACGGTCAGGATGGACAGCAGGGCAACCGCCATGTGTTCACCGGCGACACGCTGCTGATCAACGGCTGCGGGCGCACCGATTTCCAGTCGGGCAGCGCCCAGGCCATGTTCCACAGCCTGACCCAGGTGCTGTTTGCCCTGCCCGATGACACCACCGTCTGGCCTGGCCACGATTACCAGGGCCGCACCCATTCCAGCATCGGCCAGGAAAAGGCCACCAATGCCCGCGTGGCGGGCAAGACCGAGGCCGAGTTTGTGGCCATCATGGCCGGGCTCAACCTGCCCCGCCCCAAGCGCATGGACGAAGCCGTGCCCGCCAACCTGCTGTCCGGCCTCACATCGGGCGCAGGCTCTGCCGGGGCCGAGCGCCACGATGTGGACGGCCAGTTACAGGCCGTGCCCCGGCCCGCCACCGGCTATGCGGGCGACGTGTCGCCCCAGCTGGCCTGGGCCTGGGTGCAGGCGGGCGAGGCGGTGCTGGTGGACGTGCGCACCGATGCCGAGCGCGAGTGGGTGGGCTTTGTGCCCGGTGCCGTGCCCGTGGCCTGGAAGCAGTGGCCCGGCATGGCCATGAATGCGGCGTTTGACGAGGCCGTGCGCCAGGCAGCCGCTGGCGGGCAAAAACTGGTGTTGCTGTGCCGCAGCGGCGTGCGCTCGGTGGCGGCAGCCAAACGCGCCACCGAACTGGGCTTGCAGGCGTACAACATCCTCGAAGGCTTCGAGGGCGACCCCGATGCCCAGGCCCATCGCGGGCACAAAGGGGGCTGGCGTTTTCACGGCCTGCCCTGGCGGCAGAACTGAGGCGGGGCCTGCCGCACGCCCCTTCCGCATGCAGTGGGCAGCCCGGTGGCACGGGTGGCGGCCGCGTTGATCAATAATGCCGCCCCATGACGCTTTTAGCCATCGATGTTGGAAACACCCGCCTCAAGTGGGCGCTGTATGACTCCCCCTCCGTGGGTGCCCGTTTGCTGGCCCACGGCGTGCAGTTTCTGGAGAACATCGAGAAGCTGTCCGAGGGCGAATGGAGCGAGCTGGCCCAGCCGCGCTGGGTGCTGGGCTGCGTGGTGGCGGGCGATGCCGTGCGCCGCCGGGTGGAGCAGCAGCTGGACATCTGGGATGTCCACCCGCAGTGGGTGGTGTCCTCGCTCAGCGAGGCGGGGCTGACCAACGGCTACGACCACCCCAGCCGTCTGGGGGCCGACCGCTGGGTGGCCATGATCGGTGCCCGCCAGCGCGTGGTGGCACGCGGTGTACCCAAACCCTGCGTGGTGGTGATGGTGGGCACGGCGGTCACGGTGGAAGCCATCGACGCACAGGGTCGGTTTCTGGGCGGCATCATCCTGCCGGGCCACGGCATCATGCTGCGGGCGCTGGAGTCGGGTACCGCCGGGCTGCATGTGCCCACGGGCGAGGTGCGCAGCTTCCCCACCAACACCAGCGATGCCCTGACCAGCGGCGGCACCTTCGCCATTGCCGGGGCCGTGCAGCGCATGGTGGACAACCTGCGCCAGCACACCGGCGAAGAGCCCGAATGCATCATGACCGGCGGCGCGGGCTGGAAGATGGCCCCCAGCATGTCCAGCCGCCTGGAGCTGGTGGAGGGCCTGATTTTTGACGGCCTGCTTCAGATCGCCAGCAACCGTTTCAGCGTGGATGCCCCAGCCACGTTTCGACTGACCTGACCCAGAAACTGGCCCCCAGCGGAATGAGGGCATCGTTGAAGTCGTAATGCGGGTTGTGCAGCGTGCAGGGCCCGGCATCGTGCGACAGGCCGTGGCCGCCGTAGCTGCCTCGGTGTGCGCCGTCACCGTTGCCGATGAACAGGTAGGCACCGGGGCGGGCTTGCAGCATGTAGGCAAAGTCTTCGGCCCCCATCGTCGGTTCCTGTGCCAGCGTGCGCTCCGGCCCCACCAGATCCTCGATCACCTGCCGCGCAAACGCAGCCTCGGCGGGGTGGTTGATGGTGGGCGGGTAGTTGCGGCTGAACACAAACTCGCAGGTGGCCCCGAAGGCCGCGCTGGTGTGGTGGGCAATGTCGCGCATGCGCTGCTCGATCATGTCCAGCACCGCAATGCTGAAGGTGCGCACCGTGCCCTGGATTTCGCAGCTGTCTGGCACCACATTGGTGGCCTCGCCGGTGTGGATCATGGTCACGCTGATCACGCCCGCATCCACCGGCTTTTTGTTGCGGGTGATGATGGTCTGGAAGGCCTGCACCATCTGGCAGGC